>JBDTZK010000385.1:0-3091 GCA_040005195.1 Pseudoxanthomonas sp. | reverse complement strand
AACTGCAGTTGCGAGGCGATCCGCGGCAGGGCAGCTTGTTCGCTGGCCACCGAGCCCGCCCAGTCCAGCATCACCAGAAAGTGCGGCATGACTTCTGTGCCCAGAAGCGGCCGGCGCACGACCCACGCCTTGCGCACCTTGTCGTAGCCCCGCAGTGCGCGTGACAACTCGCGCAGTTGGGAGGCGTCCAGTGCGTGCGATTCCAGCACGTGTGCGTCTTCTTCATCGATCTCGCCGGGGTGTCGGGAATAGCGGTCGCGCAAGGTGTCGATGCTGGCCTGCCATGCAGGCGACTCCTTTTCCACACCCGCATGACGATCAAGTGCGCGCAAGGCTGGCTCGACCAGCGTCGCATCCAGCTCCATCGCCCGTTGCAGGTGCTGCATGGCTTCGGCTGCGCTTTCGCGCTTCAACAGCAGCGCACCCAGACGGTAATGGCCATTGGCGTTCGACGGCGCCCGCCGCAGCGCTTCCCGGTAAAGCGGCAATACCTCCACGCCGGGGTGATGGTCTTCGGACAGACAGGCCAGTTCCACCGCTTCGGCTGGCGTATGCGTGGGATGGGCTTCGAGTTCGGCCAGCCGCTGCCGCTCACGTTGCACGGCCTGGTGGCGCGCTTTCCATTCCACCTCTGCCGCGGTCCGCCATTCCAGGCTGAAACGCTGCTGCAGCTTGGCGTCAAGATCGCCGAGCAGGGTGGCTGCGGCATCGGCAGGTCCGTCCAGTTGGCGCGGCTCGCACTGCATCGCCACCGCCCGCTGCATGAGCGTCGGATGGGTGTCTTCGGGCGCAGTCGCGCGCGCCAGCAGCCTTGCGGGAATACGCGCATCCCTGGCTATTCCGATCGACAGCCTCTCGGCGAGTTGCTCGTGCACGGCGACCGGTGGATACGCCTGCGCTCGCACCGATTCGTTCACCTGTGGCCAGAAGTCGTTTTCCAGCCAGTCCGATGCCAGCTCGATGCGCACCAGGGCGCTCACCGCCGCCTCTGCGCCAGCTATCTGCGCAGAGACCGCATCGGCCGCATATTCCTGGCGACGCGCCAGCACCTGGCTGTAAGCATCGAAATACGGCGCGTACCAGCGAAAGAAAAACCACAGCAGTTGCCCGCCCGCCATGCCACCCGCCATGCCTTCCAGAAGGCGATGCCAGCTGCTGCGCAATCGATAGATCCAGGCCGTGAAGTGGCCGTGACCGCCATCGAAATGTCCGAATTCGTGTGCCACCACCGCCGCCAATTCCCGTCGATCCAGCGCATGCAGCAGGGGCAGTCCCAGAATCAGATAGTGGCGCTGGCCCCACCCCCCGAATCCTCGCGGCACATAGGCGGCCGCCGCGTTGAGTTCTGCGTTGACGACAATGCCATGCAATTGCGCCGCCCCGACGGCCTTGCGTATGCGCTCGACTTCGGCCTGCAGTTCTGGTGCCTCGCCTGGCTGCAACGGATGGCCATCCGGCGGCACGAAGCGGATCCACAACGCGCGCATCACCACGGCACCAGACAAGGCCAGCATCATCAGCGCGACTGCCATGAACGGACTGATCACCGGGCGCGCGATCAACATATAACCCACCAGGAACACCAGCAGACCCAGGGTCAAGAGCAATGCGCCGCCGAGCACCGCATAGCCCAGCAAGGCCAGTAAAGCCAGTTTCAGCTGATAGCGCGCAGGTGCCTGCTCCGCCTCGCGTTCCAGTCGCTCGACCCGTTGCCGTCGCGCTTTCGCTGATTTCATTGTGTGCCCTCTGCCGTCCCAGCCGGATGCTAAGCCATTGCCGCCGGGCTGTAACGCAGCATCCGTTACAATTCGCGCCCTTCCGGCAATCGGCTCCACGGCGATGACAAACGACAGCACCTGGTATATCGAACACTTCCAGCCCACGGGTTCGGCGATTGGCTTCCGCACCACCGGCAAGCTGGATGAAGTGCAGTCGCCGTTCCAGAAGATCGAGATCTACGGCACCACCGACTGGGGCAACCTGATGCTGATCGACGGCGCAGTGATGCTGACCACGCGCGACAATTTCTTCTACCACGAGATGATTTCGCATCCAGCGCTGTATACGCATGCCGATCCGAAGCGCGTGGTCATCATCGGTGGCGGCGATTGCGGGACGTTGCGCGAGGTGCTCAAACACCAGGGCGTACAGAGCGCCACGCAGTGCGATATCGACGAGCAGGTCACGCGTATGTCGGAGAAGTATTTCCCCGAGCTGTGCGACAGCAACAGTGATCCGCGCGCCGAACTGCTGTTCGATGACGGCGTGGCCTACATGGCCAACTGTCCGGCCGACAGCGTGGATGTGGTGATCGTGGATTCCACCGACCCGGTGGGCCCGGCCGAAGGTCTGTTCAACAAGGCGTTCTACGACAGTTGTTTCCGCGCGTTGAAAGACGACGGCATCCTGGTGCAGCAATCCGAGTCGCCGCTGGTGCTGCTGGACCTGATCAAGGAAATGCGCGGCGAAATGCGCAAGGCCGGTTTCACCACCTTCAAGACGCTGCCGTTCCCGCAGCCTTGCTATCCCACCGGCTGGTGGAGCGTGACGCTGGCAAGGAAGAACGGCAATTTCGACTTCCGCGAAGGCGATGCCAGTAGCAAATCCTTCGATACCCTGTACTACAGCGCGCACCTGCATACCGGCGTGCTGGTGGCGCCGCCGTTCGTGGCCAAGGCACTGGGCGAATAAGCCCCGCGCGAGTGATCCTGGCGTAGAGCGGGTCTTGACCCGCTTCCGCGCAAATCCCGAACTCCCGAAAGCGGGTCAAGACCCGCTCTACGGGTAACGTAGGTCCGAGCCATTGCCCAGACCGACATCCGACTGGATACCACGCATGTGGAGGGCGGGTCTTGACCCGCCATTGCCATGTATCCGCGTGCGATGGCAATTAGCGAAGCCGGGTCCGTCAAGTCGCGCGCAAACTTCGGGACGATAGCGGCGGGTCAATATCCGCCCCACCTTATTTTTATCTAACTCCCGACCTCACGGCATTGATCGCATCGTTTCGCCGCTTGGACGGTAAGCTCAAGAATGCATCGCTCAAAGCGCATCCGAATCCTTAATTGGCCTGATAAAAGATTTCAAATTG
>JBDTZK010000384.1:0-3092 GCA_040005195.1 Pseudoxanthomonas sp. | reverse complement strand
CGATTTTGGCTGGATGGACGCACGCGAATGGTTGCAGGCCAGCGCACTGCCCGACCAGAGCGAGTGGTCGCGGCGTTTGTCGGTGACGTGTAGTACTTCCCCCAGCGAAAACTGGAGCCAGGCATTCCGCGAGCAACCCGCGCGCCTGTTGCTGACCCAGGGTTTCATCGCCCGCCACGCCGATGGGGGCACTGCCGTGCTCGGGCGCGGCGGCTCGGATACTTCGGCGGCGTACTTCGGTGCACTGCTCAATGCGCGCCGCGTGGAGATATGGACCGACGTGCCTGGCATGTTCAGCGCCAACCCGCGTGAAGTGCCCGATGCCCGCCTGTTGACCCGCCTGGACTATTACGAGGCGCAGGAAATCGCCACCACCGGGGCCAAGGTCCTGCATGCACGGTCGATCAAGCCCTGCCGCGATGCGGGCGTGCCGATGGCCATCCTGGACACCGAGCGCCCCGAATTGCCTGGCACCAGCATCGACGGCAATGCGCTGACCGTACCCGGCGTGAAGGCCATAAGCCGTCGCAACGGCATCGTGCTGGTGTCGATGGAAGGTATCGGCATGTGGCAGCAGGTCGGCTTTCTGGCGGACGTGTTCACCCGTTTCAAGAAGCACGGTTTGTCGGTGGACTTGATCGGTTCTGCGGAAACCAACGTTACCGTGTCGCTGGACCCCAGCGAAAACCTGGTCAACACCGACGTACTGGCGGCGCTGTCGGCGGACCTGTCGGAAATCTGCCGGGTCAAGGTGATCGTGCCTTGCGCGGCCATCACCCTGGTGGGGCGCGGCATGCGCTCGCTGCTGCACAAGCTGTCCGATGTGTGGGCCACGTTCGGCCGCGAACGCGTGCACATGATTTCGCAATCGTCCAACGACCTCAACCTGACCTTCGTGATCGACGAAATAGATGCCGACGGCCTGCTGCCGGTACTGCATGCGGCACTGATTGACAGTGGCGCCATGCCGGTCGAGGAAACCAGTGTGTTCGGGCCACGCTGGCGCGAGATCGCCCATGGCATCCGCAAGCGCGAAACCCCGTGGTGGCATGGCCAGCGCGAACGCCTGCTGTCCATGGCCGCCGCTGGCACGCCGCGTTATGCCTATCACCTGCCCACCGTCCGCGCCCGCGCGCAGGCCCTCAAGGCGCTGACGCCCATCGACCAGCGCTACTACGCCATCAAGGCCAATTCGCATCCGGAAATCCTGCGGCTGCTGGTGGAAGAGGATTTCGGGCTGGAATGCGTATCACTGGGCGAACTGCAGCGCGTGTTCGAGATCATCCCCGAGCTCTCGCCACGCCGCGTGCTGTTTACGCCCAGCTTTGCGCCACGCGCGGAATACGAAGCGGCTTACGGGTTGGGCGTGACCGTGACCCTCGATAACCTCGAAGCGCTGCAGCATTGGCCCGATATCTTCCGCGGCAAAAACCTGTGGCTGCGCGTGGATCTGGGCCGTGGCGATGGTCATCATGCCAAAGTGCGTACCGGCGGCAAGGAGTCGAAATTCGGCCTGCCGGTTGCCAAGGTCGACAGCTTCGTCGCATTGGCCGCCGGCCTGGATGCGCGTGTCGTTGGCTTGCATGCGCACCTCGGCAGTGGCGTGGAAACTCCACAACACTGGAAGCAGATCTGCGATGAACTCGGCGGCATCGCCGAGCGCATCGGCAGCATTGAAGTGATCGATATCGGCGGTGGCCTGCCCATTCCGTATACCGAAGACGATGAACCTTTCGACCTGGAGGCATGGGGTGTGGGCCTGGCCGAGATCAAGGAAGCGTATCCGGGCTATCGCCTGGCCATCGAGCCGGGTCGTTACCTGGTCGCTGAATCCGGCGTGCTGCTTGCCTCGGTTACCCAGGTAGTGGAGAAAGATGGCATCACGCGTGTCGGCCTGGATGCCGGCATGAATGCGCTGATCCGCCCCGCGCTCTATGACGCCTGGCACGACATCGTCAATCTCGGCCGGCTGGATGAAGAAGCCGCAAGTGCGTTCGACATCGTCGGGCCGATCTGCGAGTCCAGCGACATCTTCGGCAAGCACAGGAAGTTGCCCGCAGCCACGTCGGAGGGCGACGTCATCGTGCTTGCGGATGCGGGTGCCTATGGATTCAGCATGGCCAACACCTACAACCTGCGCGTGTTGCCGAAAGAAGAGGTGTTGGATGTCTGAGTGGAAATTCCAGCGTGACCAGGTCGCCGTGTTCCGTTTCGTGCATTGCGGACTGGATGCGGCCACGGGCGTGGCCCGTCTGGTGTATGCATTCGACGATGGCCCCGAGCTGGTCGAGACTGTCACTATTCCGGGCGCGCCATTTCTGTTGGATACGTCGCGCGCCACTGCGGTCGAGCAGGCGCTGAGGCTGCTGCACCTGATCGCCGGCGTGAGCTATTACAAAGCGGCAGTCCCGCCGGAAATTCGCATTGAAGCCTACGATATCGATGCCGAAACAGCCGCCCTGCTGGAGATGGTCTACGTCAATGGCCTGGGCGAGTTCGCTTACCGCAATGCCTTGAATCTGCATGGCAGGGTGCGTTTCCCTGTGGCGGGCGCCACCCCCTCCGTGGATGCGCCTGCGGCAGGCTTGCGCCAGCACGCCCTGGTGGCGATCGGCGGTGGCAAGGATTCGCTGGTGTCCATCGAAGCCCTGCGTTCTGCCGGTGTCGACCAGACCGTCACCTGGATCGGCAATTCGCAGCTGATCGCGGCCTGTGCAGCGCGCACCGACCTGCCGACCCTGAATATCGGTCGCGCGATCGCGCCCGAGCTCTTCGAGCTCAACCGGCAGGGTGCCTGGAACGGCCACATTCCGGTTACGGCAGTGAACTCGGCGATCCTGGTACTGTCCGCCTTGCTGCAGGGCGTGGACCAGGTGGTGTTTTCGAACGAGCGGTCAGCCAGCTACGGCAGCATGATTCCCGGCACCGGTGAAGTGAACCACCAGTGGTCCAAGGGCTGGCAGTTTGAACAGGCCTTTGGCAACCACGTGCAGCGTCGCGTTGCGGCGGATCTGCATTACTACTCGTTGTTGCGTCCATTGAGCGAGCTTGCGGTCGCGCGCCAGTTCGCGAAGAACGACCACTACGACGCG
>JBDTZK010000383.1:0-3106 GCA_040005195.1 Pseudoxanthomonas sp. | reverse complement strand
CGACGAGGCGGATGCTGCGCCAATCGTCGAGGAAAGCAGTTCGCCTTGTGCAAGCACTTCGGCTTGCCAGCTGAGCGCGCGCGTTGCACTGCGACTGTCCCGCTGCAGCGCATGCAAGGCGGCGAAGCGCTCGCCGAGCACCTGGTCGGCATCAAGTTCAAGTTCGACCAGAAACTCACGGTGGCGTTGTTCAAGAAGGGTGATGCGTTGCGCGCTGTCCTCGGCGCCATCCGCAATCGCGGTGAGTTCGTTGGTCACGCCGGACAAAGCCGACACAACGACCAGTACGCGCGCATCGTTCTCTTCTGCCCTGCGTTTGGCCAGCCGCCCTATCGTGTCCCAGCGATGACGACGCGACACCGAAGTGCCGCCGAACTTGAGGACGATCCAGCAATCAGACGCGGGCGAGGCAGGAGACATGGACAAGAGGAGGACTGCCCGACCATTCAGGCGTGAACTGCCGATTCTATCGGAACCGGTGATCCACAGCAGCGCAGGTTGGTAAGCTGCACGGCCCACACTGCCCGCTCTTTCCATGACCTCACGCCGCTATGTGCAACTCGACGTCTTCGCCGACCGACCCGGCGCGGGCAATCCACTGGCAGTCGTGCTGGATGCCGAAGGCCTGGATGAGGCCGAGATGCAGGCCATCGCACGTTGGACGCGCCTTCCGGAAACGACCTTCGTCTTTCCAGCGACCACGCCTGATGCCAGCTACGGGATCCGCATGTTCAGCCCGCGGCGCGAAGTGCCCTTCGCCGGGCATCCCAGTGTCGGCACTGCACATGCGGTGATCGAGGCCGGGATTGCCAAGCCCCGCGACGGCGTGCTGGTGCAGGAAGGCATTGCGGGTTTGCTGCCGCTGCAGGTGACCGGCACGGGGTCAACACGCACCATCGCCGTGCGTACGCCGCGCGCACGCGTACTGGAAATTGCATCCCCGGAAGACGCGCGCTTGCGTGAGCTCCTGGCCGAGCTGCCACTGGGCACGTTGCCGCCCGCGTTGATGGACGGCGGGCGCCGGTGGTGGCTGGCCGAGCTGCGCGACGAAGCGGCGCTGCGTTCAGCAACGCCGCCTTGGGAAGCCATCGGCAAGCTGGCACAGGACACCGAGAGCATGGGCCTGTGTGTCTTCGCACGCAGCGACGACCCGGTCTACTTCCTGGCGGTGCGTGCATGGGTAGGCGCACCGGCACAGTTCGAGGATGCCGCTTCAGGGGCGGCCAATGCAACGCTGGCTGCCTGGCTGGCCTCTCAGGATGCACTGCCAGGCAACGATGGCCGCTATCGCATCAGCCAGGGTCGCGAGGTGGGCTACGACGCGATCATCGAGCTGCATGTCGATCCGCAGGGTGAAGTCTGGTCGGGCGGGCGTATCTGCAATGTGGTGACTGGTCGAATCGACTGGTGAGCTGACTGCCGCGACCGACAGCGTGACAGCTATGCGCATGAAAAAGGAGCCTTGCAGCTCCTTTTTCATGATCGACCCATTCAACCTGATTAATCCTGGCGATCATTCCGGCTTCAAGTCCACACGCACCCGGATACGTTCACCAGGATGGTAGTTGGTACGTGTGTGATACGTGCGGTTTGCATACTCATAGGTCACGTCATAGCCTTCCACGCGTTCGTCACCCTCCCGATAGTCACTGCGGTTCATGGCCACCGGCTCACACACCCGTACCGTGCCACGCCGTGCAACAGGCTGATTGCGCCGGGCACTGTCGTAGACCGAGCGGCCCGCCATTCCACCCACCATTGAACCGACTGCCGTGCCAACGTATCGGCCACTGCCATCGCCTATTTTGCTGCCCAGCACGGCGCCCGCAATACCGCCGATGACCGTCGCCACCGTGCGCCCTGCTGCGTTGCCGTTATTGCGATAGCCATCGTCGCGGCCGTAATAGTCGTCGCTTCGATAATCGCGGTCATCGCCATAGCGATCATCCCGCCGATAGGGGTCTTCGCCGCCCGCGTACACATCGTCGGCATCACGGTAACGGCATTGGACCGCGTTGCGCACGGCACTGTTTCCGTACTGCGAGCTCCCATACGGAGCGCTCCCATACGGGGGGCTTCCATACTGATCGTCGCCATTCTGCGAAACAATGATTGGATCCACGCGAAGCACGCGGGCGTAATCGTAATTCGCGCCCTGTTCGGCATAGGAGTCAGCGCGGTAGTCATTGTCCTCCTGCGCAGCGTAGTACCCGGAATTCTGTGCTGAAGCACTGCCAGCGAACACAAGACCCATGGCCAACAGACCTGCAGAAAGGCATTTCATCGTAAAAACTCCCCTCGCCAAGGCGGCGCAGGCGAATCGTTGATTTCCGGAAATGAAACCCGTCTGAATTCAGCGCAGACCTTTCAACTGGTTTAGCCATGCGACAGCTTGGCGTGCGATCACGTGCGCGTGGCTGCCCAGCAGAGGCCCGACATGGCTGGTTGCAAACGTTTCCATCAAGTCGGCCTGCCATTCCCTCGACCACGACGAAATAATTTCCGGCGGAACCGCATCATCCTGTCTTGAAACGACGAACAGCGCAGGACAAAGCGGCCTGCGCACTTCAACACCGGCAGTCGCCTGTTGCATTACCGCACCGGATTCGTCACGCCAATGCCTGAATGCAAACAAGGCACTGGCTTCATCTCCATCCGGCATCGCCTGGCGGGTCGATGCCAACCGCGCATTGCGCTGCCAGGCCACGCTGCCACCCCATTCCTGTGCGGGCAGGGCCGCATTCCATGGAGAAGGCGGCAGAGGATTGACCAGCACCAAAGCGTCCGCTTGTTCGGCGCATATGACGGCCAGCAAACCACCCAGGCTGGCGCCGATCAGCACGCGCGGGCGTTGCATGCGCTCCAGTGCATCACTGACCTGCCGGACGTAATCCTGCAACGAAGTTGCCGCCACGCCCTCGGCGGCCGGCTGCAGTTCAAGCGCATGCGGCTGCCAGCCTTCCACCTGCAGAACGGAGAGCCAGTGGCGCCATTCCCATGCGCCGCCGCCTGCGCCATGCACCAGCAACGCCGAACGTCGCAACGGGTGCATGGCCAGCGGCCTCAACTGGCCAGTTCAGCCTCAAGGCTGATCGGCACTGCACTC
>JBDTZK010000382.1:0-3109 GCA_040005195.1 Pseudoxanthomonas sp. | reverse complement strand
GCCAGCGATACCCCCGCATAGGCCGGGTGGAACAGCGACCCCTGACCTTCGATCACGTCCCAGTGGTCGGCGGCGGCATCGGGTGACAGCATCTCCGCCGCCCCCGCGGCGAAATCGGCCACCACCGCATCCATCGGAATGCCGCTACCGGCAATCATGATGCCGGTCTGGCCGCTGGCACGGAAATCGGCGTCCACGCCACGCTCCCTGAAAGCACGGGCCAGTGCGAGCGCGGTGTATTTCTTCCCCAAAGCGCAATCGGTGCCCACAGTGAGCAGACGTTTCCCGCTACGGGGAAGTCCGGTGGCCACCATGATGCCTGCTGGCGGCTGGCGCACATCAATCAACCTGCGGCCCAGCACCGTCGCCGCATTGCGCAGCTCCGTCAGGTCCGCCAATCGCACGTGCATGCCACTGATAAGGTCCAGACCGGCTTCCATCGCTTGCAACAGAGAACCCAACCACGCTTCCGGTATGACGCCACCGGCATTGGCCACGCCGATCACCATGGCCCGCGCGCCTTTCGCCGCCGCCTCGACGGGCGTCAGGAAAGGCAGCCCCGTGGTGACGGTTGCCCCCTCGCAATGAAACTCCCCAAGACAGCGTTCGGGTGCCCAATCGCGAAGCCCGTACGCCGTTTTTGCGTAACCGGATTCAGTGGTGTTGCCCAGGAACAGCAGATAGGGGCCCGGCAGCGCCTCCAGTGCTTGTGGAGCTAATGAGCGGGCTTGCAGCATGGGGCGTTCTTCACCAGACAGAGTCGAGAGGCAACCCGTTCCGCCGGCGCAGAACGCCAGCGGCCAAGGCAGTGGCGGCGCTTGATGGCTGCGCCTAGAACCGGTAATCGAACTCGATACCCAACGTGCGCGGCCGGATCGGCACTGCCCCTACTTGTCCGGGAGCGCCAGTGACTTCGCTATTGATGGGACTCAGCGAGGACCAGGCTTTCTCGTTGGTCACGTTATTGGCATAGATCCGAAGTCCCCATGGACCCTTGCCGATGCCTGCATACAGATCCAGCGCACGGTAGCTCTTCAATTCCAACGGCGCTGTGATTTCATCCGGCGCCAGCAAGGTAGAAGGATCCCCAGGCGCCGTGATTTGCTGCAGCTGGGTCGTATCGCTCAACTGCGAACCCACGCCGCGCAGGGCAGCACCTACCTGGCCATTGAATCCGCCCTGCGTGGTGAAGGCATATTCCGTAGTCAGCGCCCAGGACAATTTGGGCACGTAAGGCATGTGGTCGCCGGCAAGCCCGCCATAGATGACGACGTCGAAACCGTCGTCCGGAAACGGAATCACCGTCGCATCGTAGTCATTCTTGATGCGGGCCTTGGTGTAAGCAGCGTTCAAGCCAACAGTCCACTGGTCGGTAGCGCGGAACACGGTAGACATTTCGGCGCCTTCGCTGCTCGCCTCTCCACCATTGACCAGACCGCCAATGCCGTTGAACGAGGACGCCACTTGAACGTCGTCCCAGTCGATACGGAACGCAGCGACATCTACCTGCACGCGCCGGTCCGCGAACTCGGACTTCAATCCAAGCTCGTAGCTGTCGAGGTGCGAGGAATCAACCTGGGGCGGCACGCCTGGTACCGCAACGTTGGGCCCGCCTGGCTGGTAGCCGGTGGCCACCCGCGCATACAGCATGGTGTCTTCGCCCAATTTGAACTGCGGGCTCAGGCTCCAGGTAAAGACATCCTCGCTGGATTCACCGGGCGTGCTGCCAAGCGGCACCAGGATGCCTTCCGTCACGTTCTGGCTGAAACGCTGGTCGTTGCGTGCCTGGCGCACACCGGCATCGATCTTGAAGCGCTCGCCGATGCGCCAGGAGCCGTTGGCGAACAGCGCGTATTCCTTGTAGGTGCTCGGGAGCGCAAGGAAGGTCAGGGTCGAGAATGCATCAAATGGTGTTTGCAACGGCGAACCGTCGATCTGTTCCAGCACGGCGTACTGGGTCTGCAACGCATTTTCCCTGGTGTAAAAGACACCCACCAGCCACTCGAACGGGCCACCGCTCTTGGAGCTCAGGCGGAATTCCTGGGTGACCTTCTCCATATCGAACTCGTAGCGCACGAACGAACTGCCCGGGTCCGGAAGCCCCAGCAACTGGTCGGCCACTTCACCGAACTGGATGGTGGAATCGATCTGGCTCAGCGTGTCGGTTTGCGACCAGCCCGTGGCCGACACGAAGTCCCCCCAACCCAGATCCCAGTCCAGGCTCAACGAACCCAGGGTGAGTTCCTTGGAAAACGGTTGCGGCTGCCAGACCCTGTCCACGTTGTCGCCGAACATGGGCTACAAGGTGTCCGGTTCCAGGGCGGTGCCGCCGCGATCATCGGCGCTGATGCGCTGATGCAGCATCGACAGATTCAGATCGAACGCGTCGCCGTCCCAGAACAGCGCCGCACGCGCGCCGATCTGCTCACTGTCATTGATGTCCTCACGGCCATCGATGACGTTATCGGTGTAACCCGGCAATCCGTTGCGCGCGAAGCTCACCCGAAGACCCAGCCGATCTTCCTGCAGCGGCACGCTGGCGCCGAAGCGCGTATTCCAGGCCTGACTCCCGTCCTGCACGGTGCGCAAGCCAAAACCAAGCCGTAATTCGTCTCCGCTTGTTTCGGGCGCGCGCGTCACGTATTTCAGCAGGCCGCCGATGGCACCGGCGCCATACAACGTTCCCTGCGGCCCGCGCAGCACTTCCACACGGCTGATGTCGTAAGGCAATACATCCAGCATCAGGGTATTGGCGCCCTGGTAGATGCCACTGGAACCCACCGGCACTTCATCGATATAGGTGGCGACCGTAGCGCTGGAAGACAACGCGGAAATACCGCGCAGCGATACCGAGGTCTGTCCCGGAGTGCCGTTGTCCTGCACCTGCAGTCCGGGAATCAGCGCCGCGTAATCCGCCAGCGAACTCGCACCGATATTTTCAAGTTGGCGTTCGCTGATGACACTGATCGAGGCAGCCACATCGCGGATATTTTCGACCCGCTTGTTCGCCGTAACCACCACCCTGTCGAGGTTGGCGGCGCGTTGTTCCGGTGTGGATTCTGTCTGCGCCTGCGGCGCTGCACTTTCCTGTGCCAGCAAAGGCGTGGTG
>JBDTZK010000381.1:0-3112 GCA_040005195.1 Pseudoxanthomonas sp. | reverse complement strand
AAGGACACGCGCGAAAAAGTCGAGGCATTGATGCGCGAGGTCGGCTACTCGCCCGACCCGATGGCGCGCGGCCTGGCTTTCCGCAAATCGTTCCTGGTCGGCATGGTCTACGACAACCCCACCGCGCAATACATCGTCAACCTGCAGTACGGCGCGCTGGATGCCATGCGCGACTCGGGCTTCGAACTGGTCGTGCACCCCTGTGACAGCCGCAGCCCTCATTACATTGATGGCGTGCGACGTTTCGTCCAGCAACAGAAGTTGCACGGCGTAATGCTGGTGCCACGCGTGTCGGAAGACCAGGCGCTGGCCGACATGCTGCTGGAAATCGGCTGCCGCTACGTACGCATCGCACCGGTGGCAATGGACGACATGTCGCGCATGGTCGTCACCCACGACCGCGACGGCGCGGCCGAAGCCGCCGATTACCTGCAGATGCTGGGCCATCGCGACATCGCGCTGATCACTGGTCCCAATAATTACCGCTCTTCACTGGAACGGACTGCGGGCTTCATCGAAGGACTGCAGCGTTCGGGCGTGGAATTACCCGCATCACGCGTGGTCGAGGCCGGCTATACCTTCGAGTCCGGTGTGGCCGCGGCGGAAAAACTGCTGGTCGGCAAGCAACGCCCCACCGCCATCTTCACCGGCAACGACGAAATGGCCGCAGGTGTCTACAAGGTCGCGATGCGCTCGGGCATCAGCATTCCCCAACAGCTGTCGGTGGTGGGGTTCGATGACAGTCCGCTGGCGTCACGCCTGTGGCCTTCACTGACCAGTGTCCGCCGCCCTACGCGGGACACTGGCCGCCTGGCGGCCGCCATGCTGGTCCAGCCGGATGCCTCGGCCACCGTATCCTCGGCCAGCGTGCGCCCGCATCTGGTGATCCGCGACTCCTGCCAGCCGCCGGAGTGAGCCACCGCCCCGTCACCTGAGCCAACTGGCATAAGCAATACGTTCCGCTCCCCGTTTGACGAAGTGGAATCGAAAGAAGCGCTTGGCGCGAAAATCAGATGGCCTGTCGTGTCTGTTCAAGGAAGCAAAGCCGCCTGGTAACGGACGCACTTGCAACGCCTGCCGCAATGCAAAATGACACCGGTTACCAAACCGATTAGACTCACCCATTCCCAGCATTGGCGGACCTAGACCCGCCACATCCCGTCCGGAGCCTGCCCATGTACTGCAAGACCTATCACGCCACCCACCCCGACATGATGGACGGCGCCAGCAACGACCAGTTGCGCGACCGTTACCTGATCAGCGGCCTGTTCATGGCCGACACCGTGCAATTGAACTACTCGCACAACGAACGCTTCGTCATCGGTGGCGCATCCCCGGTATCCAAGCCGGTCGAGTTGCCGCGCCAGACCGAACCGGCTTCGGCTGCAGGCAGGCCGTTCCTGGAACGCCGCGAGCTGGGTGTGATCAACGTCGGCGGTGGCGAAGGCAAAGTCAGCGTCGATGGCACCGATTACACGCTGGGACCGAAGGACGGCCTGTACGTGGCCATGGGCAGCGCAGACGTCAGCTTTACCTCCAGCGACGCGGCCAATCCTGCCAAGTTCTACCTGACCTCCACGCCGGCGCACGCGCGCTTTGAAACCAAGCACCTGGCGCTGGCCAACGCGGTGTCGCTGGAGCGCGGCTCGCTGGAAACCAGCAACGAACGCACCATCTACCAGTACATCGTGCCGGCCACCTGCCAGTCCTCGCAGTTGCTGCTGGGCCTGACCGTGCTCAAGACCGGCAGCGTCTGGAACACCATGCCTCCGCATCTGCATGATCGCCGCAGCGAAGTCTATTTCTACTTCGACCTGGGCGACAACGACCGCATCTATCACTTCATGGGCGAACCCGACGCGCAACGCCACATCGTGGTGGCCGATGGCGAAGCCGTGGTCTCACCGCCGTGGTCGATCCACATGGGTTCGGGCACCAGCAACTACTGCTTCATCTGGGCGATGGGTGGCGAAAACCTCGACTACACCGACATGAACGTGCTCGACATCTGCCAGCTGAAATAGCACCGCCCTGGTAGAGCCGGGCTTGCCTGGCTTTGCCTTACCGGGAAACCGGAAGCAGCGGAGCAAGCTCCGCTCTACGAAAGAACCCACACCCGTTACGCATCGAACCGAGGGCAAGCACATGGCAAGCAATGCATTCAACTTGGAAGGAAAAGTCGCACTCGTCACCGGCGCCAATACCGGTTTGGGACAGGGCATCGCATTGGCGCTGGCTGAAGCCGGTGCGGACATCGCCGGTGCGGGCATTGTGGCCGCCACCGAGACCGAGGAAAAAGTGAAGGCGCTCGGTCGCCGCTTTATCAATATCGAAGCCAACCTGATGAGCATCGAGCCTATCGACCGCATCATCGCCGAGACGCTTTCCGGACTGGGTGGCCTGGATATCCTGGTCAACAACGCCGGCTTGATCCGCCGCGCCGACGCCGTGGAGTTCAGCGAGAAGGACTGGGATGACGTGATGAACGTCAACATCAAGGGTGCCTTCTTCATGTCGCAGGCCGCAGGCAAGCATTTCATCGCGCAGGGTCACGGCAAGATCATCAATATCGCTTCCATGCTGTCGTTCCAGGGCGGCGTGCGTGTGCCCTCCTACACCGCCAGCAAGTCGGGCATCGCAGGCGTCACCCGTTTGCTGGCCAATGAATGGGCCTCCAAGGGCGTGAACATCAACGCCATCGCACCCGGTTACATGGCCACCGACAACACCGCACAGCTGCGTGCCGATGCCGAACGCAACAAGTCCATCCTGGACCGCATCCCGGCCGCGCGCTGGGGCGAACCCGCCGACCTGGGCGGCACCGCCGTGTTCCTGGCCTCGCGCGCTTCGGACTACGTCAACGGCGCCGTGATTCCGGTCGATGGCGGTTGGCTGGCACGCTGATTTTTTCCTTCCTTGCCGTAGGAGCGACGTGAGTCGCGAAGGGATTCACCGGTAGAGCTTCATCGCGACTGACGTCGCTCCTACGGAATTCTCAGGACGAACACATGCTTAAACAGTGGGCTTTGGGCTTGATTGTGCTGGCCGCTGCCGGCTCTGTCTTTGCTGCCGAACCAGTGCGCCGCGCCTTCATCGCTGGCAACTCTACTGC
>JBDTZK010000380.1:0-3125 GCA_040005195.1 Pseudoxanthomonas sp. | reverse complement strand
GGAAATAATTGCGTGGTGTCGCCGCCGCAAGCTCCCCATCGTGGTGTCGGGCTCTGCCGGTGGCCGTACCGATCCTACCCAGATCCGTGCCCGCGACCTGTCGCGCACCGAACATGACGCGTTGCTGGCGCTGATCCGCAAGAAGCTTCGCAGCGAGTTCAACTTTCCCAAGAACCCCGATCGCTATTTCGGTGTGCAGGCGATCTATTCTCTGGAAAACGTCAGATACCCGCAGGCTGACGGCAGTGTGTGCGGGGTGCGCCCAAAGATGGGAGCCGATGCCGCATTGAAGCTGGATTGCGGTGCCGGCCTTGGTGCCGCGACGCATATTACCGGCGCCTTCGCATTCGTGATGGTCGCACGGGCAGTCGAGCTGTTGTTGAAGAAAAAAACGCTCCCGTAGGTACGCAGGATGTAGTCGTATCGCCTGACATGGCCAGCTCCCCATTAGTGGAAGCGCAGCTGGCCGCTTGCGTGGTTCCTACAATGCCGGCAGCGAGAACAAGCGCTGCGCGTTGCTGGTTGTCGCGGCGGCGATTTCATCAGCGTGCACGCCGCGTAACGTGGCCACCGTCTCGCACACGACAGTCAACAGGCCAGGCTCATTGCGTTCGCCGCGATGTTCCGCATCGGGCTGGTCGGGCGCGTCGGTTTCAAGCAGCAGGAATTCCATCGGCATTTCCGCTACCAGTCCGCGCAGGCGGTTGGCCCGCTCATAGGTGACCGGGCCACCGATGCCCAGCAGGAATCCAAGATTCCACAATTGTCTTGCCTGTTCGGTACTGCCGGAAAAACTGTGGATCACGCCTCGCAGGCCGCCAACACGCTTAACTGCAGCGATGACCGCATCGACGGCGCGGCGCGCATGCACGATGACAGGCAGATCGAATTCGCGTGCCAGTGCACGCTGGCCAGTGAAATAGAGATGTTGCTGCTCCTGGTCCAGGCCTTCGATGAAATAGTCCAATCCGCATTCACCCACCGCCACCGGCGTCTCCCGGGCCAGCCAGTCGCCGAGTTGGGTAAGGTGTTGGGGTAAATGCCGCGACAGAAACATCGGATGCAAGCCATACGCAGGGAAAATGCCGTCGTTCGACGCACTTATGTCCTTGAGCTTTGCCCATCCGGCGGAATCTATTGCAGGAACGATCTGTCGGACCACGCCAGCGGCACGTGCGCGCTGCATGACCGCATTCCTGTCGGTGTCGAATTCAGGTGCGTCCAGGTGGCAATGGCTGTCTACCAATACCATGAGGCTACTGTCGTGGTTGGCCGGAGGGATCAATCACATTGTCCTTGCGGTTTTTCCAGTTCGCAAGCAGTAACGTGCCCAGTCCGAGCAGGATTTCGTCGACAAACGGGATGGGGTCCGGGACCACCAGGGTCAGCAGGAACAGGGCCCCGGTGATCTTGAACAGGGTCGGATAACGCAGTTTGCGTGCCCAGTTCAATACGGGCAGGAGAAGCGGAGTGGCCATTGCCAAAGACTCGTCGGAAGGGTGACTTCCACACGCTATCACGCCATCTGTAGGTTGCAGTGTTCATCCAAGAGGTGGTTTGGCAGCGAGAAACCGGGCCTTGTTCAGCTATGTCGTGCTGGAATTACGGCATTGAACCCCAACGATGAAAACAATGCGGGAGCCGCCCGCTGGAGCTTGGCCATGAAAAACAACACGACGACCATCCTGATCGCAACCGGCGCCTTGCTGTTCGGTGGCATTGCCACCGCCGCCTACATGAATAACCGTGACAAATCTGCCGATGCCTTCAATCCAGCGACGGGTGAGCCCATCGCCGCCATCGATGCAGATAACGCACTCGATGATGCCGCGTTGGTCGACAACCAGATACAGCCCAATGCCCTTCAATACGCGGAAGTGATCAAGGCCGAACCGATCACCAACAAAGACAAGATCTATGCCACGGTCATCGGTAGCGAACCGGTACGTGAGACCACGACCACCAGGACACCGCATGAAGTATGCGAGGACGTGGTCTTGCAGGAACGCTTGCCCGAACGTGATGGCAACGCCGGCGGTACCGTGGCGGGTGCGGTGATCGGCGGTCTGCTGGGCAACCAGGTTGGCAAGGGCAACGGCCGCAAGGCCGCCACCGCAGGTGGTGCCGTGGTAGGTGGTCTGATTGGCAACAAGGTCGACAAGAACCATGTGGGTGGACGTGTGGTCAATCGCACTGAACGCCAGTGCCATACCGAAAACACCAGTTCCGAGTCTTCGCGCGTCACCGGCTACAACGTGACCTATCGGAATGCTGATGGAACTACAGGCACCATGCGTATGGATGGCAAGCCAGGTAACCGCATCGCCATGGGCAATACCGACAAGGTCGTAGGCTACGACGTCACCTACCGTTTTGAAGGTGAGAACAAAACCATCCGTATGGACGAGAAGCCGGGCGAGCGCTTGCCGGTGATTGACGGCCAGGTGGTGGCCAGTGTTGCTCCGGAAAAACGATAACGGTGTGAGCGATTCGTAGTTTTCCCATTACGAAGCAAAAAAGAAACGGGCCGCAAGGCCCGTTTCCAGTTTTTGTCTATGCCCTGTCTATATTGAAATGCGGAGCATGACTATATTGACGATCAGATAGCTAGAACTTGTTCTTGTAAGGTATGAACCCATAAGAACCGTGTTGGATCACTTCATCCGCTGCAGGTCGTTCTCGGCGGCAATGTAACCGAAGGCATTCCAACCAGGCGTGGTGGTGATCATTTCGAAAACCTGTTTGGCCTTGGCGGTATCGCCATTGACCAGATAGAAATTACCAACGCCGTAACCCTGCGTGGCAACTGCGGTGCTGTCTGCGCCTTCCGTGTCCAGCAGAGCCTGTGGTGTTTCCACGCCTTTGTACATCAACAAACGGCGATGGTAGGAGTCGTTCTCCAGGATTTCCATGTCAGGCGTGATCTTCTCGAGCAGGGCAGCAGCTTCCTTCTTGCGGTCCATTCGCATCAATGACATCCACATCCAGTCCGTTACCGCGACCACGGAATCGTCATTGTCCGAAATCTTGAGTAACTGGTTGTAGGTATCAAGCGCTTTTTGATAGTCACCCTGCAGGTAATGCACCAAACCAAGGTGATACAGGGTGTTGTACGCGAGCGTGGT
>JBDTZK010000031.1:0-10522 GCA_040005195.1 Pseudoxanthomonas sp. | reverse complement strand
CTGATCAGGCCGAGGCGCTGTTCAAGATGCACCGGTAGCAGAAACCGTTTCAGGCTGCGCTGGCATTCCAGCGGCAACGCCGTGTCGATTTGCAACGCCACGTAAGGCACCTTGAGCAAAGAGTCGCTGTCGAACTGCAAGGAGAAAACCACTTCGCCTTCACTATCGAACAACAGACCCTGCAAACGCGTCAGCGAAGACAGCGGTACGCGACCTTCAAAGCCGCGTTTGGCCGCCACCAAGCGCCAGACATCCAACATTTCGGGCACGTTCGCGGACATAAGCCGCTGAATATTAAGGATGCGGGGCCATCGTGTCAAACACGAAAATCTTGTGCCACTGACTATCCTGACCCGCTCTGGAAGCCCAGAATGCGCTTTCCCCTGCAAGGCAATCCCCACATGCCGCTGATCCTGGCCTCGACTTCCCGCTACCGGCGCGAGCTGCTGGAACGCCTGAGCCTGCCTTTCAACATCGCCCGGCCCGACATCGACGAAACCCCTTTACCCGGGGAAACCGCACCATTGCTGGCCCGGCGGCTGGCCTTGGCCAAGGCTGCGGCGATCACCCTTCAACACCCTGAGGCGCGGATTATAGGGTCTGACCAGGTAGCGGCCCTCGGTGAGCAATCCCTGGGCAAGCCCGGCACGCGCGAAAATGCCATTGCCCAGCTTGTGGCCATGTCCGGACGCGAGGTGCTGTTCCATACCGCCGTCTGCCTGTTGCGCGGCAGCGAACCGGCGCTGGAGGTCACCGACGTCACCCGTGTGCGGTTCAGGGAACTGACCGTCGCCGAAATAGAGCGCTACGTGGATGCCGAACAACCCCTGGACTGCGCCGGAAGCTTCAAGTGCGAGGGCCTGGGCATCAGCCTGTTCGACGCCATCGAAACCGTGGACCCCACCGCACTGGTAGGTTTGCCACTGATCGCGTTGTCGAAGATGCTGCGCCAGGCCGGTTACCAGCTGCCCTGATCGTTTCCGCTAATCCCGGATCTCGACGGGCTGTTCAGACCAGTCTTCCACGCTGCCATCCTCGCCGTGCAGGCGCAGGCCAAGCCAATGCCGGCCGGCCGGCGCAAGGCCGACATCCACCTCGGCCTTGAATCCCACGGCGGGATGATTGGGGTCGTTGGAAATCTTCCAGTACGCCGCTGTGCCCGGGCTGGGCAACCCGTATTCCGCGGTGGCTACGGGTTTTCCATCCAGCAATACCTCAACCCCCTTCAAGCCAACGCCATCCTTGAACGCCCAGCCAGTCACTTCGAATCGACGCCCTGCTGAAGACTTGCCAGCCGGGGTATCGATCCAGGCAAATGCAGGCAACGTGCAAGGACCCGCAGGCTTGACCGCAGGCAGCCTGAACAACAGAAACCGTTGCTGGCCGTGATCGACATTCACCACACGAGGCGGCGGCAATGGCCCCACCTTGCGACAGAGCTGGTGGTAATACTGCAACAGGCCTTTGTATTGCACATCCTTGCTGCTGACGACCAGTAACGCAGGCCTGGTACGCGAGCCATCACTGACCAGTCGCCACAGCGCCAGCTGTGGCGCACGCCCGTGCTTCTGGTTGAGGGGATGATCCAGGACGGCAATGCGGGGGTCATGCAGCGCGAAACCCAGCTCTGCGCCGGACTTGAAGTTGTCCACCAGCAGGGTTGAACCTTGCGGCATCCTGGCGCGTTCTTCCTGCACCGCTTTGGTCAGCTCACTCCATCCGGCGAAGTTCGCCGTATAGAATTTCTCTGCGGCAAACTGCTCGCGCCATTGCGGGATGGACAGCATCAGGTAGTAGCCCAACACCGTTGCCAGGCCCACGCCCGACAATACCCAGGCGGCAACACGCAATGCGCGCGGCCAGCTTTGCAAGAGTGCCGGCACCGCAATCAGCAAGGCCAGATAGCCAGGCAACGGCCAATGGAAACTGACCCGCTCGACATCGGCGAAAAAACCCAACACGAAAAAACCCAGTGTCGATACGCCACCCAGCAAACCGAAGTAGCGCCACTGCGAAGGCATGCTGTCGTGGTTGCGGAAGGAGCGTACGAAGACCTGTATCAGCGCCACGAACAATAAAGGCGTGACCAGCAAGGCCTGTACCACCACGAACCACCAACCCGTGGATTGGAAAGACCAGGGATGCCGGTCCACCAGCTGGAATCGCAGACCGGCGTCCGCATTCTCGATATTCCAGGCCACCAGCGGCGCCCAGGCCGCGATGCCCAAGGCAAGCGCCACCCAAACGCGCTGGTCGCGCAACACCTTGCGCCCCTGCGGCAACAGCAGCAAGGCGATCATGCCCACGCCGATCACGCCGATGAAGCGATAGTGGCTCAACGCCCCTATTGCCAGGCCCAACGCCAACTCCGTCGCAGACGCGGCATCCACTTCGCGCAACAGCCGTGCTCCGGCGTCCAGACACAGCACCGTGGCGAATGCCATCGGCACATCCGGCAGCGCCAGGATTCCGAGGCTGCCGACGAGCGGCATCAGCACCACCAGACTGCCCGCACGCCAGCCCGCCGCATCCCCGAACCAGCGCGCGGCGATATGGCTCATGAGCCAGGGCATCAGCGCAGCCAGCAGCAGAAACGGCGCGCGCAATGCGAGCGCATGCTGGCCGCCGATTTCCGTTCCCAACCGGGTCATCCAGGCGGTGAGTCCGGGCAAATCGGAATAGGCGGCGGCCAAGTGCTGGCCTTCCTGCCAGTAAAAAGCCTCATCAACGAACAGCGGCAGTCGCGTCGCGATCAAAACCTTGATCGCCGTCACTACCGTCCACAGCAAAAGGAACGTGCTTTTTGCACGCTGTGCGTCGTGAATTTTTTCGTCCAGCATTGCCGTTAGACTTCCTTGGAAAACAAACTCGGGAAAACGATGCTCGCCCAGCCATCCGGAAATGAAATGCTACCTGATGCCTTGCATGCGGCCCTGAAGGCCGCCCAGCAGCAGGTTAATTCTCTGGTCCTGGGCAAGCCGCACGAAGTGCGCCTTGCCTTCGTGGCATTGCTGTCGGGCGGCCACCTGCTGATCGAGGACCTGCCCGGCCTGGGCAAGACGACGCTGGCACATGCGCTGGCTGCCACGTTGGGCCTGGGCTTCCAGCGTGTGCAGTTCACCTCTGACCTGTTGCCGGCCGATGTCCTGGGCGTGTCGGTTTATGACGCGCAATCCCGTCAGTTCCAGTTCCATCCGGGCCCTGTATTCACCCACGTGCTGCTTGCCGACGAAATCAACCGCGCCCCGCCGCGTACCCAGAGCGCATTGCTGGAAGCCATGGCCGAACACCAGGTCACCCTGGACGGGCTGACCCGGCCGCTTCCCGATCCCTTCTTCGTCATCGCCACCCAGAACCCCGTCGATCTGTCCGGCACCTATCCATTGCCGGACTCCCAGCTTGATCGTTTCCTGCTGCGACTGACGCTGGGCTACCCGCATGCCGAAGCCGAGCGTGCCTTGCTGGCCGGCAGCGACCGGCGCGAACTGATTGCCAACGCCAGGCCACTGCTGTCCAGCGAAGACGTGCTGGCTTTGCGCGCAGCGGTGAATGCAGTGCATGCCAGTGAAGCACTGGTGGTTTACGTGCAGGCACTCATGGCACGCAGCCGCCAGCATCCCGGCGTGCGCGTTGGATTGTCGCCGCGCGCCGGCATTGCCCTGCTTCGTGCTGCACGTGCCTATGCACTGCTGCTGGGCCGCAAGCATGTGCTGCCCGAGGACGTGCAGGCCCTGTTCGCCGCGGTGGCCGCGCATCGCCTGGTCGCCGAAGCGGATGCTTCTTCCGCCCCTGCGTTGGCCAAAGCCATCCTGCATGCGGTGGCCGTGGACTGAGCGCCATGTCCGCCACGCTGCGTGAACGACTGGCCACGCGATTGGCGATGATGGCGCGTCCACGTGCCGCAGAAGCGTTACCGGTGAAACTTGATCGTCGCCGTATTTACGTGTTGCCTACCCGTTTCGGACTGTTCTTCACCGCCTTGCTGTTCGCAATGCTTTTGGGCGGACTGAACTACAACAACAATCCCGCGCTGATGCTGGCGCTGTTGCTGGGTGCGACCGGACTGGCGAGCCTGATGGCTGCGCACCTGCAACTGTCGGGGCTGCGTATAGACGCAATTTCCGCCGAACCACTTGCGGCGGGGGACACCCTGTCCTTGCACCTGGCGCTGTCAGCCAACGACCACCGCCCGCGTCGCGGCTTGCAACTGCGACTGCATGGCAAGCAGCAGGCGATCACCCTGCCGCCGGGGGAACCGGTGGTGGCGCTGCTTCCGGTGGACACGTTACGCCGCGGTTGGCTTGAACTGGGCCGTATCCGTCTCTCGACTACCCAGCCACTTGGCCTGGCGCTCGCCTGGGCATGGGTATGGCCTGATTCTCCATTACTGGTCTATCCCGTTGCCGAACCGCAAGGGCCTCCGTTGCCGCTGGGTAATGGCAACGCCAGCCATGCGCGGCTGCATCCTGCTGGTGATGATGTGCACCATCTGCGCGGTTACCGGCCAGGCGACCCCCGGCGGGCCATTGCGTGGAAACCCTCCGCCCGCCGCGACACGCTGATGGTGCGCGAATACGAACAACCGCTGGCCACGGTTGTCGATCTGGACTGGACCCGCCTGGCGCCGCTCGCCAGTGAACTGCGCATCAGCCGGCTCGCCCATTGGGTCGAACTGGCCGAACGCGAAAATCGCCGCTATCGCCTGCAGCTGCCGTCGCAGCCCGCAATAGGTCCCGCACAGGGCGCGGCGCATCGCCATCTTTGCCTGCGCGCGTTGGCGCTGTTGCCACAGACCGATGAAGACTGAAATTTCCCCCAACCGCATCGACGACAGCAGCCGCGCCTGGGTGTTGGCGGCGGCGGGCTGCGCGTTGTTGCCACTGGTCCTGCAACTACCCGGCATGCTGGCAGCGGCGATTGTCGTGGCTGCGTTGCTGGTCAGTACCTTTTCCTGGCGGAAGCCGGTGCCGGTTTTCCTGCGCCTCCTGCTGGCACTACTGGTACTGGCAGCGGTTTTTTCCCAGATGGGCTTCCACTTTGGCCGCGATACCGGGTGCGCACTGCTGGCCGCCATGATCGCGATCAAGCCTTCGGAAACCCATACCCTGCGCGATGCGCGCAGCCTGGTCGGTTTCGCATTGTTTGTGCCGTTCTCTGCGTTTCTGCTCGATCAGGGGCCTGCAACCATGGCACTGGGATTGGTGGCGGTGCTGTGCGCGCTGATCGCATTGCAGCGGCTGGCTGACGTGGAATCCGGCTCGCTGTCAGCGCATAAGTTCTCGCTCCGCACGCTGGCAGGCGTAGGCAAACTCATGGCCATCGGATTGCCGTTGGCCTTGAGCACGTTCTGGTTGTTTCCGCGCCTGGGTTCGCCGCTCTGGGGCGTGCCCGAGCGGGCCCTGAGTCGGCCCGGCCTTTCCGGCGAAATGACGCCAGGCGAATGGCTGGACATGATGGCGGACGACACGCCCGCCCTGCGCGTCGAATTCTACGGTCCGCGCCCGGCGCCCCAGGACATGTACTGGCGTGGCCCGGTGTTGTGGGATTTCGATGGCCGCCGCTGGACCCAACCGAGATGGACCCGAGACCTGCCCGCACAGCCAGTCGAGCGCCGTGAGCAGATCTGGGATTACCAGATCGAATTCGAACCGACCGACCGCCGGCAACTGGTCGCGCTTGACCTGCCGCACACGGCGCCCAGCGGCGCATTCCTGTCACGCGATTACGGGTTGTATGCGGCCGCGCCACTGAGCGCATTGACCCGCTGGCGATTGAAGTCCTCGGCCCCTACCCGGTTCCAGGACACGCTGGACACCGCCACCCGCCAACGTGCGCTCGCACTGCCTGCCGGCTTCAATCCACGCACGGTCGCGCTGGCCCGGCAATGGCGCCAGGAAGCGGGAAGCGACGACGCGGTGATCGTGCAGCGCACGCTGACCTGGGTAACACAGGAATTCGGCTACACGCTGGACACGCCATTGCCGGGACGCAACGCAGTCGACGAGTTCCTGTTCGACCAGAAACTCGGCTACTGCCAGCATTTCAGCTCTGCCTTTGTCGTGATGATGCGCGCAGCGGGCATTCCCGCGCGCGTGGTCACCGGATTCGCCGGTGGCGTTCGCAACCCGCTTGGCGACTATTTCGTGGTCCGCAACATGGACGCGCACGCCTGGGCCGAAGTCTGGTTGCCCAGACGCGGATGGGTACGGGTGGACCCGACCGCCGCAGTGGCGCCCGAACGCATCTACGACACGCTGGAGGATCGTCTGGGCAGCAGCGGCGGCCAGTTCGGACGACTGGCAGGCTTCAACGGCTTCAGCGACTGGATGCGGCGCGGCTGGAACGACATGGTGCTGGGCTTCAACGCCGAGCGACAGCAGCACTTGCTCCAGTCCTTCGGCATCGTTGATCTGGATGGCCGGCGGTTGGGTTTGCTGTTCGGTTTTTTTACGCTGATGACGCTGGCGTGGATGGCATGGCTGCTGGCGCGGGGCGAGCGGGAGCGTGATCCGTTGCTGCGGGCCTGGCATCGTATGGGCAGGCGTTACGCCTTGATGGGGCTGGGGCGACTGGCACATGAACCGCCGCTGGCCTGGGCAGATCGGGTGGCCCGTGAAAGGCCGCAGTCGGCGGAAACCCTGCTTCCGCTCAGCCGCCGTTTCGCTGCCGCGCGCTACGCTGGCGCAGTTGGGGACGCTGCACTACTCAACGATCTGCGTCGGCACCGCCCCTGAATCCTGGAGATTCGCCATGAACACCAAGATCCAACTCATCACCTTGGCCGCCAGCACGTTACTGCTGGGAGCCTGCGCCACCGCCCCCAAACCACTGCAGGGCGCCTACACGCCAGTCACGCCACGCGAAGCCGTGGTCAACAGTCAGGTCGGTACTTCCGTCCGCTGGGGTGGTCGCATCGTCGAAACCATGCCGGGTCAGGACAACACGTGCTTCCAGCTGATTTCGCGCCCACTGGGCGGTAGTGGCCGGCCGTTGAGCAGCGCGCCCGATGCAACCGATGGCCGCTTTATTGCGTGTCGTGCAGGTTTCTATGATCCGGCCGTGTTCACCGAGGGCCGTGAGGTCACCTTCATTGGCCGTGTCGATGGCGTCGAATCCACGCGCATTGGCGACTATGACTATCGCTTGCCGCGAATGACCGCCGACGTCGTCTACCTGTGGCCGGAAGTGCGTGAAGTACAGGTTCGTCCGTCTCCCTTCTACGACCCGTTCTGGGGTCCCCGCTGGGGCCGTTGGGGCTGGTGGTAAGTCAGGCCTGACACGGCCATTGAAAAAGCCGCTCGATGAGCGGCTTTTTTTGTGGCGGCGTTTCAGGTCTTCACTCTCGTGGGGTACCGAAACGTCCCAGCGGTGCGCCCGCCAGCAGGTGCAGGTGAATGTGGAATACGGTCTGCCCCGCGTAGTCACGACAGTTCATTACCACGCGATACCCGTCCTGCGCAAAGCCTTCTTGACGCGCGTAGTTGGCGGCGGCAAGCACCAGTTTTCCGACCAGTTCGGCATCGCTGGCTTGCAGGTCATCCAGGGTGGGGATAGCGACGTTCTTGGGGATAAACAATACGTGTACCGGCGCCTGCGGCGCGATATCACGGAAGGCGAGCACCTCGTCATCTTCATAGACAATGTCGGCAGGAATTTCGCGACGAATGATTTTCCCGAAAATAGTGTCGCTGTCAGTCATGCGATTACTCCTTGGCTTTTTGCGACATGGTCATTGCGGCATTTCACTGCGGCATTTCGCTGCGTGTACCGAACGCATGCGACAGCGT
The DNA here is from genome assembly GCA_040005195.1 of Pseudoxanthomonas sp. Taxonomy (GTDB): domain Bacteria; phylum Pseudomonadota; class Gammaproteobacteria; order Xanthomonadales; family Xanthomonadaceae; genus Pseudoxanthomonas_A. The sequence goes on along the minus strand of JBDTZK010000031.1, from coordinate 2,735 downwards.
GCCGCGATCCACATATTCCAGTTCTCCGCCCAGTGGCACGCCGTGGGTCAAACGGCTGGGATGCACTTTCTGCTGTCGGGCCAGTTGCGCCAGGTAATGCGCCGTGGCTTCACCCTCCACGGTGGGATTGGTAGCGATGATCAGCTCGGTGATTTCACCCTGAGCCAACCGGTCCGACAACGCATCAAGACCAAGCTCGCGTGGCCCAATGCCGTCCAGCGGCGACAAGCGGCCCTGCAGGATGAAGTACAGGCCGCGATAGCCCGTCGCCTGCTCTATCGCCAGGCGATCAGCGGGCGATTCAACGGCGCACAGCAAGTGCTGGTCACGGCTGGAACTGGCGCAGATCGCGCAGACTTCGGTCTCGGTGAAATCGCGGCAATATTTGCAGTGCCCGATATTTTCCAGCGCCAGTGCCATTACCCCGGCCAGGCGCTTGCCGCCCTCGCGCTCGCGTTCCAGCAACTGGTAGGCCATGCGCTGGGCAGTTTTATGTCCGACACCCGGCAATACGCGCAGGGCTTCGATCAGTTGTTCCAGAAGGGGCGCATTCATGGCTGGACCATACCCGACGGGCGGGTGCGCACTTTCAGAACGGCATCTTCATGCCAGGCGGCAACTGCATGCCTGAAGTGGCCGCGCCCATCTTGTCCTTGGACTCGGCATCGATCTTGTTGGAAGCATCATTGAACGCCGCGGCGATCAGGTCTTCTGCCATCTCGGGATCGGACAGCACGCTGGGATCTATACGTACTTTTCGGCATTCCTTGGCGCCCGTGAGGGTCACGCTGACCATGCCGCCACCAGCAGTGCCAGTGACTTCCAGTTTGGCCAGCTCTTCCTGTGCGCGCTGCATGTTTTCCTGCATCTTCTGCGCTTGTTGCATCAATTGGGCAATATTTCCACGCATGGTTCTTACCTGTCACTCATCGAATGGGCGGATGGAATCGGGAACGAGTTTGGCACCATGTTGCTGTATCAGGCGCTGCACGTCCGGATTGTTCATGAAATTCTCTTCATCCGCACTCTGGCGGATGTTGCGTTCGCGATGGCTGCGCTGCTGCAGGGTTTCGGATGCTTCCACGGCATGGTCGAAGACGATGCTGGGCGCTGTGCCGAATTTCGCAGCCAACGTGCTGGCCAGTTCCGCCAGCGACTTTGCCGAACGCAGATAGTCAAAGCCGGCGTCCAGCGAGAGCTTCAGCACGCCATCCTCGGCAGCGACGAACGCAGCGTTCTCGGCCAGTTGACGTGCCGCACCCTTCATGCCGCTGTGGGCGGCGAAATGCAGCCATTCGTCTGCCGTGCTGATGCCCTGCCCACTCTCAGACGCTATCGGGGTAATGGGTGCAGCTACCGCTACCGGCTTGGTAACGACGGGCGCGGGGACCGACACCGACACTTGCGCCGGAACCGAAACCGGCATCTTGATCGAATCTTTCGCGCCCACAGACGCAGACGCGACCGCCGATGCCGATGGGGCTGCCGCCGACACCGGTGCCCTGGTTGCGCTACTGGCTGTATCGCCCGTCTCAGTACTCACTTGTCCTGCACTTGCCGGACGGAAAGCGAGCATGCGCAACACGCTCATTTCGAAACCTGCCCGAGTACTCGGCGCCAGGTGCAGATCTCGACGTCCATTCACCGCCATCTGATACCACAGCTGCACCACTTCGGGTCGCAGGCGTTGCGCGAACGCATCGGCATCCACGCCATCGGTATCCACTGCGACGCCGGGTACCAACTGGCGCACCTGGATGCGATGCAAGGCTTCGGCCAGGGCATCCAGTACGCCGTTCCAGTCCGGTGAGAATTCGGCCAGTGCGGCCACGATCTGCAACAGGTCCACACCATCGCCATTGGCCAACGCCTCAAGCATGGCGCCGACCTGCGTGCGATCCACGGTGCCCAGCATCGTGCGCACGCCTTCCTCGCGCAATGCCCCGCCATCCCCACTGCCGGTGTAAGCGATAGCCTGGTCCAGCAGCGACAGGCCGTCACGCAGGCTGCCGTCCGCCGCCTTGGCGATCTGGCGGATGGCGCTGTCGTCGGCCTCGATGCCTTCGGCGCCGAGAATCTTGCCGATCTGGCCCGAAATCTGCGCTTCGTCCAAGCGCTTGAGGTTGAACTGCAGGCAGCGCGACAACACCGTCACCGGCAGCTTCTGCGGGTCGGTCGTGGCAAGCAGGAATTTCACATGCCCCGGCGGTTCCTCCAGCGTCTTCAGCAGTGCATTGAACGCTGCCTTCGAGAGCATGTGGACTTCGTCGATCAGGTAGACCTTGTACTTGCCACGCGACGGCATGTATTGCGCGTTCTCGATCACCTCGCGCACGTCGTCCACGCCGGTATTGGACGCGGCGTCGATTTCCAGCAGATCCAGGTAGCGCCCACCATCAATGTCCAGGCAGGTCGAGCATTTGCCGCAAGGCTCTGCACTGGTGCCTTCCTCGCAGTTCAGGGACTTCGCGAAGATGCGCGCGATCGTGGTCTTGCCGACGCCACGCGTGCCGGTGAACAGGAAGGCATGGTGCACGCGGCCACTTTCCAGAGCGTTGGTCAGCGCACGCACCACGTGCTCCTGCCCGACCAGCTCGGCGAAACGCTTCGGGCGCCATTTTCTGGCGAGGGCTACGTGGGACATCGCGTTTACTGAAGGGACGCTTCCAACCGCGGTCCGGGAGGCCTGCGGCACAGCACAGGATCGACTTAGCGCTGCTGCCTTCCGGCCCTGA
>JBDTZK010000030.1:0-10552 GCA_040005195.1 Pseudoxanthomonas sp. | reverse complement strand
GGCCCAGTGCGGACACCTGCGCGATGCTGGTGCCGGCGCGACGGCTGACGTTGGCCAGCCCATAGCGCAGGCTGCCGCGCAGGCGCGAACGCAGGCGGCGCACCAGCAGAATCATCAACCACGCCAGCAGCGCGAGGATCGCCAAAGTGCCTGCAATGCCCAACAGCATGGCGGTCCCCAACGTCGCCGAACCTGCCTTCCACCACAACAGCGCGCCAAGCCCGACGAACCCCGCCAATGCGACCAGCCACGCGCTGGGCTCGGTCGGATCCAGGTCGCGACGCAATACGCGCAGTGCGGGCACGCGCCGCAATGCCAGTACCGGCGGCGCGCCGAAGGCAAGCAACACGACCAGGCCGACCGCATAGCCCTGCAGAGCCGGCATCCAGCCTGCGGGCGGAATGGAAATCTTCATTTCCGCCTGCAGCCAGCTGCCGATCGCCCACTGCAATCCGAAGGCGATCAGGACGCCCACCGTGCACGCGATCAAGCCCAGCAACACCAGTTCGCCGACATGAATGCCCACCAGCGTGCGCTGGCTGGCGCCGAGGCAGCGCATCACCGCCGTGCCTGAAAGATGCCGCTCGCTGTGGCGACGCGCGGCCATAGCCACGGCGACGGCGGCGAGCACCACCGACACCAGTGCGGCCAGGCCCAGGAAGCGCCCGGCGCGATCCAGCGCGGAGCGCACTTCCGGACGCGCGTCCTGGATGGTTTCCAGACGCTGCCCGCGCGCGAGTGCCGGGCGCGCAACCGCTACGAAGCGTTCCACCGCCGCCGCATCACCGGCCACGACCACGCGGTAACCCAGCCGGCTGCCCGGTTGCACCAGTCCGGTGGCAGGCATGTCGGCGAGGTTGAGGAAAGCCTTGGGCGCGACGTTGAAATAGTCCAGCGAGGCGTCGGGTTCCTGCACCACCAGCGCGGCCAGCTTCAATTCGATGTCGCCGATGCCGATGGTGTCTCCCAGTTTCGCATCCAGGGTTTCGGCGCCGGACTGGCTGATCCACAGCGTGCCCGGTGCGGGAATGCCCTTGGCATCGTGTTCGACCGGATCGGCCGCATCGATGATGCGGAAGCTGCCGCGCAACGGAAACCCTTCCCCCAGTGCGCGCAGATCGCCCAGCCGCAATTGCTCGCCGGCGCGGATCATGCTGTCGAGGCTGAGTGTTTCAGTACGTCGCAAGCCCGTGGCGCCGGCGGCCTGGCGGATAGCGCCGGTAATGGGTGCATCACCGCGGATCACCACGTCGCCCCCCATCAACCGGTTGGCTTCGATGGCCAACGCGCGCTCGGCGCGATCGGTGACGAAACCCACTGACGTCACCGCCACCACCGCCAGCACCAGCGCGGCGAACAGGATGCGCACGTCACCTGCGGCGACGTCGCGCAGCAGCTGGCGCCACGCCATGCGCAGGGTCTTCATGCAGTGACGCCTTCGCTGGTCGCGGTGCCGTCGCTCAGGGTGCTATCGACCAAGGCGCTGTTGCCGAGCGTGCGGTCGACCAGGGTGTCGTGGACCAGCCGGCCACTGTCCAGACGCAGGATGCGGCCGCAGCGTTCCGCCAGATGCTCGTCATGCGTGACCAGCACCAGCGTGGTGCCGGCTTCGGCATTCAAGGCGAACAGCAACTCGATGATTGCCTGCCCGGTGTTCGTGTCCAGATTACCCGTAGGCTCATCGGCGAAAAGCAGCGAGGGCCGCGTGACAAAGGCACGCGCCAACGCCACGCGCTGTTGTTCGCCACCGGAAAGTTGGCGCGGATAGTGATGCAGCCGTTCGCCCAGGCCCACTTTCTGCAGGATCTGTTTCGCAGGCCCTTCCGCATCCGCATCACCACGCAGTTCCAGCGGCAACATCACGTTCTCCATCGCAGTCAGCGACGGCAGCAGCTGGAAGCTCTGGAAAACGAAGCCGACCTTCTCGCCGCGCACGCGGGCGCGACCATCTTCATCCAGGGTCGACAGCATTTCGCCATCCAGCACCACGCTGCCATCGCTGGGACTATCCAGCCCCGCCAGCAACGACAGCAGCGTGCTCTTGCCGGAACCCGATGCGCCCACGATCGCGACCGTGTCACCCAGGCCGATCTGGAAACCGACCTCGTTGAGGATGGTCAGCTCGCCTGATGGCAGCGGCACGCGCTTGCCCAATGCGGTGACCTGCAGGGCGGGATGCCGCGTTGGCCGCGCAACTTCAGCGCGCAGTTCGGTGGAGTCGGCCATGATGTTCCTTGTGGTAATTCATTGGAGACGCGGGAATGACTTCAGGTTATGCGGGCGCGCGGGGCCTGGTTCAATGTGCCATTGGTCTTGTGATGCTGGTCTTCGCGACGCTGGTTCCGGCCGTGTCCGCGCAGACCGAACAAGCCAGGGCGACGGCGGCCAAGCCTGCACGGACGCTACTGGTGATGGGCGATTCGCTGTCTGCGGCCTACGGCCTCAGCGCTTCGCAGGGCTGGGTGGCATTGACTGCGGAACGCGTGGCCAAGGCCCGGCCGGGCTGGCGGGTGGTCAACGCCAGCATCAGCGGCGAAACCACCGCTGGCGGCGTCTCGCGCATCGCCGGCGAGTTGAAGCGCAGCAAGCCTGCCGTGGTGGTGATCGAACTGGGCGCCAATGACGGCCTGCGCGGCCTGCCGCTGGCGCAGACCCGCAGTAACCTTGAGCGCATGATCACACTGTCGCAGGCATCAGGTGCAAAAGTACTGCTGGTGGGCATGCGCATGCCGCCCAATCTGGGTCGCGACTATACACAGGGCTTCGAACGCAACTTCAGCGAACTGGCGAAGCTGCACAAAACCGCGTTCCTGCCCTTCCTGCTGGCGCCCATCGCCATGGACCGGGCAAACTTCCAGCCGGACAATCTGCATCCGGTCGCCGCTGCACAGCCGAAGTTGCGTGACCATGTGTGGCAGGTGCTGGTTCCGCTGCTGAAATGATCAGCGCTGGGCCGATGGATTTGCGTTCTTCACAGGCTTGTCGCAAATACAACGCCAGTTTCATAAAACCCCAACAAGCCGTTTGCCATGCTCGCTTCGCCTGAGGACCTCTTCCTCTGAATGGAGAACCGGAATGCGTGCATTGTTCATCGGTGGTGTGGTCGACAACAGCGAAATGGATCTGGATGGCAGCCAGCCCCCCGTCCACTATCCCGAAAACAGCGGCAGTGGCCGCCCGCGTTATCGCCTGCACCAGATCGGTCAACGTGACGATGGCAGCATTGCCTACGCGGTCTATGGCGCACCCGACCTGGCAGACCAGGAAGTGATACGCGTTGCCGATGAACGCGGCTACGCACGTCGATTCGAGGCAACGCCCTCCGCTACCGAGCACTGAGACCTTATTGCTGGATGAAATGATTGCGGGCGGGTAACGGATTGCCAGCCCGCTGGTGCTGCATGCCAAGCATGCCTTAAGGAACTAGCCACCTCTCTCCGGTCTCATTTCAGGACAAGTGCATTTCAGGACAACTGGGAATTGGCGAGCCCATAGCAGGGCGAGCCGCACTTGGCCTTCTGCACAGATGCTGCTCTTCGCCTGCAGTCAGCATCTAGAGCCTATAGCCATGATCGCGACTCGCAGCACATGGCATCGGCAATGCCGTGTACCCACGCCATGGCATTCAAGTTTCGGCTGCTTTCCGCAGCCGCTCAAAGCATTCCTGGAAAGCACCCGATGCAGCCCTTGGCGCACTGAAAGAGGTAGCCAACAGTAGGGATTTCCTTACCCGGCAGCACGCCTTCTCCCTAATGTGCTTTATGTCACACGCGACCACGATACCTACGCACCCCGTCGGGACGCGAGGAGAATGTGACGTGCAACAGCGACTGATGTTCACCATCGTCTCGGCCAGCACCGGCTGGCAGCTCTATCAGGGCGACCAGGGCCGCCAGTGGTTTGCGTCCCGCGACGATGCCATGGAAACCGCCGACCTGATGGCTGCCTCGCTGCATGCGCACCACGGCATTCCGACCGCGGTGGTCATGGACATGGCGGGCCGTGAATCGGTCATGCTGATGTGCCACGGCTGAAGGCATGACACAGCGGATGCGCGAAGCAACGGGAGATGTTCAATCCCCGATGGTTGTGGCGATCCCGGATAGTTGTCGCAGCGCCTGTTCAAACAACTCGACCGGCTGCCCGCCCTGTAACAGGTGCTGGTCATTGAAGATCACCGACGGCACGGCAGTGATGCCCTGGCTTGAATAGAAAGCCTGTTGCTTGCGCACGTCCGCTTCATATTCGTCCGTGGCGAGTATCTGCCGCGCGCGTTCGCCATCCAGGCCGGTTGCTTCGACCACCTTCACCAGCACGTCATCGGAAGAAACATCCAGCCCGTCAGTGAAGTAGGCGCGCAGCAACGCAAGCTTGAGCGCAAGCTGTTTCCCTTCCCCCTGGCTTTCGGCCCAGTGCAGCAGGCGATGCGCATCGAACGTGTTGTAGATATGGCGGCGGCGGTCCATGCGGAAATCAAACCCGAGTGCCGCGCCGCGCTGGCGAATGGCCTCGGCGTTCTGCGCAGCCTGATCTGCAGTCATGCCGTACTTGCGTGTCAGGTGTTCGACCGCATCTTCGCCCTCAGGCGGCATCTGCGGGTTGAGTTCAAAGGGTTGGAAATGCAGCTCCACCTCAAGACCTTCGACACGTGCCATCGCCTCTTCCAGCGAACGCAGGCCGACCGCGCACCAGGGGCAGGCAATGTCGGAGACAAAATCGATCTTGATGGGCTGTGGCATGTGCGGGTTCCGTAATCAGGGGGAAGTCTTGTGCGGATTCACTCCAGATGGAGGCCCTTGAGCGCGAATCAACCACGAAGAACCGGAATGGTTAATTCCGTGTGATGCATCCGCATTGGCCGGTACCTGCGTATGTCTTTCCGAACCATGCAGAAGCCAGCTTGTTTGGCGAGCACGGGGAACCACCCATCCCACACCCAAGACCGGAGTTAGCCATGAACAAGAGTCTGATCGCCATTGCCATCCTCACTGCCAGCATGTCGGCCGCGTGCTCACCGAAGCAGGAAGCCGAAACCCCCATGCCGATGACCGACGCCGCCGCACCTGCCGCTGAAATGGCGCCTGCGAACGAGGCCGCGGCCATGCCCGCTGCGAATCCCATGGTTGGCGGCGCCGAGATGCTGGCCAGCAAGGACATCATCGACAACGCCGTCAATTCCAAGGACCACACCACCCTGGTAGCCGCAGTAAAGGCAGCTGGACTGGTCGATACGCTGAAGGGCCCGGGCCCGTTCACCGTGTTCGCACCGACCAATGCCGCGTTCGATGCACTGCCCGCTGGCACCGTGGATACGCTGCTGAAGCCTGAGATGAAAGCCGACCTGACCAAGGTACTGACCTACCACGTGGTCTCCGGCAAGGTGGATGCGGCGGCTCTGACCGAGATGATCACCGCTGGCGGCGGCAGTGCCACGCTCACCACGGTCCAGGGTGAAGACCTTACCGCCAAGGCGGCCGGCGGTGGCATCACCCTGACCGATGCCAAAGGCAACGTGGCCAATGTCACCACGGCTGACGTTTACCAGAGTAACGGCGTCATCCATGTGGTCGACAAGGTGTTGATGCCCTGAAGTACTGAGGTCTGAAGTACTGATGTCGCAGGCGTCCTCGTCGTCGCCTGCACGTCGCCAAAGGGGACGGCTTATGCCGTCCCCTTTTTTGTGGGAATTCTTTTTTGAAAATTTTCTCTCCTGCGAAGCCGTATACGCTCGGCAACCTGCTGCGCGACCGGCCCCGACAGTCGCAGGCCTGTCATAACACTGGCATGACCGTCCCGTAACCTGCCTGTCATGCGGTTGTCTTGCTGGCAGGTATGGCGCGGTCATGATTATTCCCACTCACGAAGTATCCAACCATCCGGGCATGCCTTCCCTGGTATGGGCTTATGCATTCGATGCCGGGTGCAATGCCCGGCCTCTTGAAGTGCAATCGCTCAATGCCGTCCGACTGCAGTCACTGCGCGCCGAAGGAAACTGGCTGTGGCTGCATTTCAACACCAGCGATGCGCGCACTGTCCAGGCTATTTCCAGTCTGGACCTGCCCGAAGCAGCCTGCGAAACCCTGCTCTCGCATGACACCCATGTCAGCCTGCAATTGGAAGGCACGACCGCCTTCGGGGTGTTCGTGGACTGGTGCCACCAGCGCGGTACCGACCCCGACAAACGGTCGTTCGTGCGCGACGACCAGGAGGTGGGCTGGATGCATTTCGCCGTCGGCCAGGGGCTGGTGGTCAGCGCGCGACGACAAGCACTGCGTTCGGTGGAACAGGTTCGTCAGCATGTTGCAGGCGGGGTCACCTTCGATTCGGAAACGGACCTGCTGGAAGGCATCGTCAGCCAGTTCGCCGCTTCTGTAGCCCACGCCACGCTGGAACTGGGTGAACAGCTGGACCGCATCGAGGACCGGGTGCTGGCCGACAGCATCGGCGAGGAGCGCCGCGACCTGGCGCTGTTGCGTCGCCGTGCCGTGACCATGCACCGGCCACTCACTGCACTGCGTCGTGTTTTGCGTCAGTTCGAACAGCGCCATGGTGTTTCGACGCACCCGCTGGTGCCGGCGGCGGCGCGGCTGTCGCAACATTTCGACGAACTGGACAGCCATGTGGCAACCCTGCACGAGCGCGCACGCCTGCTGCAGGACGAAGTGGCCGCCAAGCTGGCCGAGCAGACCAACCGCCACCTGTTCGTGCTGTCGGTGGTCACCGCACTGTTGCTGCCACCGACACTGGTCGTAGGCGTGTTTGGCATGAACATGGGCAACCTGCCGCTGATCCACAGCACCCATGGTTTCGGCGTGGCGATGGGACTGTGCGTGGCGTCAAGCGTGTTCGTGTATGTACTGCTGAGACGTTTCGGCGTGGGACGTTAGTCTTTTTTCTTTGTCTTCTCCATCGGATAAACCGCGCCGATTGCACAACTCATGGTTTTGATTCCACGGGATGAGAATCCACCCTCTTCCGCAATGGCGACCACTCTGTCCCCCGGATTTCCACAGATCAGTCCTGTTCCCATTCCCGACTGGAAGTAGATTGCAGGCGACGAATCGAGCACGGGACAGTTCTGTACCAGCTCGACACGGTAATAGCGGTTGCCCCGGGAGCGCTTCGGTGACATTTCAACCAGCATGCTCTCGCCATCTTCCGACCAGGAGCGCATGTGGCGGGGACTGAAGCAGTAACTGTAGGAACCCGCAAAACCATGCCGACGATCGGCGCGGACTTCTACGGTGCCCAGCGTTTTGATTGCCTGCTGCCGGTCACTGATACGCGCCAGTTCGGCATATTCCCTGGCATCGATCCCACGCACCGCAGCGATCCGACAGGTTTGGCCAGCCGTTTGCACGAATTCACGCGCCCGGCCACAGACCCAACCCTCTTCCGCCAGCAAGGTCGCATCTGCATCTTGCAGTGCGAGCTTGCACTCGTTCCCCAGCTCCACGCGGAAACGCCTTCCATCGCTGCCCAAGACCAACAGACTCAGCGGCGTCGATTGCCGCACTTCCTGCATCAGGCGTGCATCCATGCATTCCGGCGAGGGCGCGGGAGATCGCGCGACCGCAGGTACCCCGCACAGCAGTCCAGCCACGATCAACAGCGACCGGCCTACCGCATGTCTGATCGTAATCACGCATCCATTCCCATGATTTTCCATAATCCATTACCTAGGTGCACACGCCTCGTTTCACGCTTCAACAGTACTTCCTGCAGGACGATTGCCCGTGCGTCTGGCATCGCTCATCAAGCATCGGGAATGTCATAGCTGAAATCGTAGTAGTGCTTGCCACCCTCGATGCGGATTCCCAGGGTTCCGCTTAGTCCAGTCAACTCGTCCGTGCCTGTATCGGGCACTACCTCGATCAAGAGCGTCTGGCCCAAGGCGGTCATCACGCCGCGGTGCACCAGCGCGAAACTGCCGCTGCGGCCTTGCAGGTTGCCGGTCACGCGCTCGATGGCCACGTAGGCGGCGGAAGTGGGAATGTCGCTGCGTGCCGCCAGCATCTCGCCCTTGCCGACGGCTTGCAGGTCGCCACTGAACTGCTTGTCCAGCGACATGCGCCCAAGGCTGGAGCCTGCGGCAACATCACCGGCGCCCTGCGGCTGCATCTGTACTTCGAAGGTGCCCGTTGCCAATGCCATCGTGTGTTCTCCCTTGGTCTGGAAACATGCTGGCCGCGTCCCCATCTCAGGTCAATACTGTACCGGTCCGGTTGATGCCTTCGCACCACTCGAATCCCGCCACCTGCACACTGTTCTCCAGCAACGTCGCCAAGGAACCCCATATGACTGCCTTCGACCTGACCCCTCCCAGTGCCGCAGAACGCGACACCCTAATCACTTCGCTGAGCAGCGAAGAGCGCCGCGTGCTGCTGGAACATGGCACCGAAGCCGCGTTCTGCGGCGTGTTCCTGGACAACAAACTGGAAGGGGTCTACACCTGCCGGCTGTGCGGACTGCCCCTGTTCCGCTCCAGTGCCAAGTTCGATTCGGGCACGGGCTGGCCCAGCTTCTTCCGTCCCTACGACGAAGCGCACGTGAAAGAAATCCGCGATAACAGCTACGGCATGATCCGCACCGAAATCGTCTGCGCACGCTGCGAAAGCCACCTGGGCCACGTGTTTCCGGATGGCCCGCCACCCACGGGTGAACGTCATTGCTTGAACTCGGTCTCACTGGGCTTCACTGAACAGGGCGCCGAGTTCCCCGATCCACTGCATCGTGGCGGCGTTGAAGCGGACGTCGCTAACTGAACGCAGGAAACGCTGCGCATGAACGCTGCGCAACCTTGCCTGCGATTTTGACGCAACTCATCGCGTGCGCAGCGCGCAACCGATGCACGAGGGAGCAAAATACTGTTCCCTGCCGATCTTGCTTTCCGACTCGAGGAGTCACGCCATGAAGATCTTCCCCCTGCTCGCCGGCATTGTACTGGCCGTATTGCTGGCCGGTCCCGTAAACGCCAAAACCCGGATGGTCACCGACCCGGATGCGCCCCGCAGCCTGCCTGCCGAAGGCCCGGTGAGTGTCGACTGGACCGACCCGGCCGAGTTCTCCGAAATACGCCACAGCGCCAATCGCTGGGAAGCGCGGCGTGGCAACTGGGTCGTGCAGCTGGCCGAGTATCTTCAGACCAGTGCAGCCAAGCGCCTTGCGCCCGGCGAGCAACTGCAGGTCACGCTGACCGATATCAGTCGCGCGGGCGATTACGAGCCCTGGCGCGGCCCCAACCTGCAGGATGCTCGCATCGTCCGCGATATCTACCCGCCGCGCATCTCCCTGACGTTCAAGCGCACTGATCCACAAGGCAACGTGATCGCAGAAGGCGAACGCAAGCTGGTCGACAGCGCATTCCTGATGAACAGCAGCACTTTCGGTGCCAGCGATACATTGCGTTACGAAAAACGTTTGCTGGATGACTGGTTGCGCAAGGAATTCAAGCCCGAGCAGGCATTGAGCGCACGTTGATCGCCACATCCTTGTTACGTTGAAGATAAAACCAGTTCAAGCGCACTGGTAGTCGAAGATACGGACCTGACGTGATGTCCGGCGCCATTTTTGTTTGACCAGCGCCTGCTCAGTCACCCGCATCCTGCCTTCTTTATCCCCGCACATTGCCTCTTTGATCAGGCGATGTGCGGCAAGCGGCGCGCCATTGACGCCCTGGCCTTCAACGTATTGGTGCTGACAACAGCAGCTTCGGGCTGCCGTCTTCAGGTAGCTGGCCTGCTGAGTGATCCCTGAAAAAGCCCAGCATCTCGGCCACCACGGACGCGTTATCGATCAACAACTCGTCCACCTCATAAGCCTCAATGGCTTCGCAAGCATCACCTCTCGCACTGCCGCCATCGCGTCTGAGCGCGTCGCCCGTGTACGAACCTCCCCGATGAGCCGCTATTCTATTGACCATGTCGCTGCGTACCGTCTCCGCCACCCGCTACGTCACGCCGCTGCGTGAAGGCGGCTCCATGCCTGCCGTGGTCGAAGCCGATGACGACGGCATGTACGTACTCAAGTTCCGGGGTGCCGGACAAGGCGCCAAAGCACTGGTCGCCGAGCTGGTGGCAGGCGAGATCGCGCGCACCCTGAAGCTGCCGGTACCGGAGATCGTGTTGATGGAACTGGATCCGGACCTGGCCCGCACCGAGCCCGATCCCGAGATCCAGCACCTGATCCGTGAAAGCGGCGGCTTGAACCTGGCCTTGGACTACCTGCCGGGCTCGGTCAATTTCGATCCAGTCGCCGAACAGCCATCCAGCGAACTGGCCTCGCAGATCGTCTGGTTCGACGCTTACGTCAGCAACGTTGATCGCACGCCGCGCAACACCAACCTGCTGATGTGGCACCGCCAACTGCGCCTGATCGACCATGGCGCGGCGTTGTATTTCCACCATGGCTGGGACGGCGGCAGCAACAATGCCGGCAATCCGTTCAAGATGATCAAGGACCACGTGCTGTTGCCGTGGGCCGCTGCGTTGTCGCAAGCCGATGCAACGCTGTCGGCCCTGCTTGATCGCAGCGTGCTGCACGACATCGTGGC
>JBDTZK010000029.1:0-10558 GCA_040005195.1 Pseudoxanthomonas sp. | reverse complement strand
GAAGGATTGGGGGCACCATCGGGTTCGATCTCGTCCGGCTTGCCTTCAATCAATGCTGCAGCTTTCTGGAAGTCAGTCAACGCGCGGGGGAAATCGCGAACGGTCAGGTAGCGGTGCCCTCGATGGCGATAGAACTTGGCGTTATCGGGCCATTTTTCAATGCCTTTGCTGAAAACATCGATAGCTTCCTGGTAGCGCCACAGGTAGCCGAGCCGGCGTCCCACCCAGATCATTGCTTCCGGGTCTTCGGGATTGGCTTCCAGTGTTGCGCGTGCAGAAGTCAGGTCATCCTGCAGTTTCGACTGGTTCGGAATGGGATCCGGGGGCAAAAGGGATTTGCCGGACAAGGAAACGACCGGTGCAATAGCTGCGGCTGCCGCAGGCGCATTGGTCGATGCCTCTACTTGGTCCGGCGTGGCCGGTGCGGCATTATCCTGGCAGGCACATAGTAATGCGACCAGAGTGGTAATCAGGGTGGTGCGTATCATGAGCGTCTCCGTTGAATAAGGTTGGTGCGAATGCCTTGAATGCTTGAATTCATGGCGGTTTCTTTTGACAACATTGCATCAATGCCTGTTTTTGCGGCTGGCGATGAGTTCCGTTTCTGCCGGCCAGAATCCCTGCGGCGTTTCAAGGATCATCGACTCCCATAGCCTCTCGGCTTCGGCATGTTCGCCAAGGAAGTGGTAGTTCATGGCGACTGCAAACAGACTGACGGCATCAGCACGCGTGAGCAGTTCTTCTTTGCTGAGCGATCCCTGCATGAAGCGCACCCCATCGTAGTAGCTCGTGTTTTCAAGCAATTGCAATCCGGCCGGTACGTCGCTCACCAGGTCTGCTGCTTCCTGGTGGCGACCGAGTTTGCGCAGGGCAAGATAGCGCCAGTATCTGGTTGCGATGAGATGGTCAGGATTCTGTGCGAGTGGTTCGGCGGCTGATCGCTGCATTCCTTGAAGCACGGCCTCATAGTTCCCCAGGGCCCAGTTGGTCTGCGCCCAGTAGTAATGCAGGTTGCTGCGGTAGGAGCCCAAGAAACGGTTCTGAGCATTCGGAATTCCATCAGGCTCGTAGCTGTCCTGGATGTTCTCCATAAGCTTGATGCCACGGGCATAGTCGGCCAGGGCCAGATCGAACTTTCGACTCCGTGCAAGCTTGCGGCCTCTAAACCGCAGCAACTTGTAGCTGTCCGGAAACTTGACCAGTCCTTCGGAAAGCACGGCGATTGCCTCTGGAAATCTTTCCAGGTAGGCATATCGCCGACCCAACCAAAGGTAGGAATCTTCTCGCTCTGGTGCAACTTTCATGACCGCTTGGGCGATGGCCAGGTCTTGTTCCAGATTCATGCGTGTTGCGGGTGACCATGGCGGATCGCGCAGTGGTGTCCCGATGAGCGAATACATCGGTGTATTTTCTGGAGATGCGGCAATAGTCTGGGCCGCAAGTGACACGCTGAAGGCGTGAGAGAGGAAAAGCAGGAAAAGTAATTTCGAGGCTGGCCTGAGGAAAAAGTTTTGCTTGGTCGAAAGCTGCTTCATCGAAGATATCTCGTAGGCATGAATGAACAAATTATTGAAAATTCAGGTGAGGGCGCGATCATTTCGCCATGCGGCTGTTCCGGATGCCGTATGCGAAATACACCGCCATGCCCAGCGCCATCCAGATCAGGAAGCGCTCCCAGGTCAGCCAGGGCAGGTGTGAGAGAAGCCAGAGGGAGAAGCCGATGCCGACCAACGGCACGAAGGGAACCCAGGGTGTCCGGAAAGAGCGTGTAAGGTCAGGGCGTTTATAGCGCAGGACCATGATGGCTGAGCAGATCAGCACGAAGGCCGATAACGCGCCGATGTTGACCAGCTTGGCAAGCTCTCCCAAAGGCAGGAAGCCCGCTGCAAGCGCAGTGATCACGCCCAGTGCGAGGGTAGGGCGGTATGGCGTGCCATAGCGCGGGTGGACCTTGGCAAACCAGCGTGGAAGAAGGCCATCCCTGGCCAGAGAGAACCAGATGCGCGATGCGCCCAGCATGAAGGCGAATACCACGCTGATGATGCCAGTGATCGCGGCGATGGAGATCGCCACACTGACCCAGGGAAGACCCAATGCCGAGAATGCGTTGGCTACCGGTGCATCGTTGCCGAGTGTTGAATAATGCGCGATGCCGGTAAGGATGAAGGAGATCGTCAGGTAAAGGGCCATCGACAGACCCAGTGAAAGCAGGATTGCCCGCGGTAGATCGCGTTGTGGGTTGCGTGCCTCTTCTGCGGCAGTGGTCAGCGTGTCGTAGCCGAATACTGCGAAGAACACCACGGCAGCCGAGGTCACTATCCCGGTAACGCCAAAGTGGCTGCTGCCATCTGCACCGATGATCTCCTCGGGGATGAAGGGCTTCAGGTTGTCCAGGTCCACATAGAAGATGCCTACCCCGATAATCACGGCGACGCCCATGATCTTGATGGCCACGATAGTGGTATTGAAGCGCGCGCCCCATTCAGTGCGAAGTGTGAGCAGTCCGGCCACAGCCATGGCTATGCAGGCTGCAATCAGATTCACGACGCGGCCCTCACCTGTGCCCAGGGCGCCTTGAGCCCAGACGGGCAGGTCTACACCCGCCGAATGCATCAGGTTCTGCACATACCCGGACCACCCACTGGCGACAGCGGCCACGATGAGCGTGTATTCAAGCAACAGGTCCCAGCCGATCAGCCATGCTGCAAATTCCCCCAGCACCGCATAGGTGTAGACGTATGAGCTCCCGGTCACTGGAATCATGCCGGCGAACTCTGCATAGCAAAGTGCTGCCGCCGCACTGGCAATGCCGGCGATGACGAATGCGAGGATGACCGCTGGCCCTGAATTGACCGCGGCTTGCTGGCCAGCCAGGACGAAGATGCCGACGCCGATGATGCCGCCAAGACCAATGCTGGTCAGCTGCCAGACGCCAAGGGTGCGGGGGAAGTCATTGCGCTGGCCAAGTTCGGAAATCAGTGTTTCGATCGGCTTGATGCGGGTCAGTTTGGCCATCAGGCTCATGGGTATTTCCTTCTAGGCCCATCGACTGGCATCAGTCCGTTTGCTCGGCCGTGGTTACGACACAAGATGCCAATAATCTGGGAAACAGGGTTGCAGGGGAGGAGCTTCAGAAGATAGGCCTGCGTGTACTATGGCCAGGGAGCAGGGGGTCGCGGATTTTTGGAGGCACCGTAATGATGCTGTCGGAAAAGGAAATGGAATTGCTCAGGATCTTGCGCAAAGACGCCAGAAAAACGGTGTCGGCGATTGCGCGGGAATTGTCTCTGTCACGGCCCACCGTTCAAAGCATGCTTGAGCGGCTGGATGTAGTGGCTATTCAGCGATACACGGTCCAGTTGAAGCCCGAGTTCTACGATTCACACATCCGGGCCTTTGTGTTCATGACGCGAGAGCCAAAGAAGTGGACGGCGATTCGTCGGAGTCTGGAGAAGATCGAACAGGTGTTTTCCATCCACACGGTGACCGGGCAGCTGGACGTCATCATCGAGTTGCAAGTCACTGCAGGACATTTTTCTGACATGGACCGGATCCTCGCCGAGATTGTCTCCCTGGATGGGGTGACCAAGACCCAAACCTGCATGGTGCTGGCCAGCAAGAGCCTGGATCGTTTCTAGTTATGTGCATGCATCGGGCGCGCCCGATGCAAATCGAATCCCGCCAGCGATTTGCTGGCGGGATCCTTGCCTTGCTTAGAACTTCATCGAGAATCCGACGTGGTAGAAGCGGCCTATCACGTCATACGTGCTCTGGTCGGTGTTGCCTTCGATAGGTGAAGAAAGCAGGGGTGCGCCCTTGTCGAGCAGGTTGCGGAAACCGCCATAGACGGTGAACTTGCCGGTGTTATAGGTCGCGTTGAGGTTGTGGTACCAGTAGGCGGGGACAACCGGATTAGCAATGCCTGCGCGTGGGTTTGCGCTGCCGGCAGTGATTGCATTTGCATATTTCCGGTCTTTCACCGAAGACAGGTACTGGGTGCTCCAGGTCAGGTTGAGTCCCCCGGTGATCCAGCTGAGCTGGGTGTTGGCGCGCCACTCGGGGATTGCCGGGGTATCGCCGCCCACGGTGCCAACGCGGTCAACGATTGGCGAGCTGGGGTTTGCCTGGAAAGTGTTGCGATCCACCCACGTGGTGATCACACCCAGGTTCAGGCGCGAACTGTTGCCGCCAAAACCGAAGCCATCAAGATCCCAGTTGTACTGTGCTGCCAGATCTATGCCGGAGGTGCGCAGTGCGCCGACGTTGGCCAACGGTACGCGGAAGTTCTCGATTTCGAAGTTGCCAGGGGAGCGGCTGAAGGTCTGGCAGAATTCGCTGTTGATATCCAGGCTGGCGAAGCAGGCGTTGAGGGTGCCCAGTGCACCACCCGCCAGTCGTTCGATGGCGTTGTTGATCTTGATGTCGTAGTAGTCCAGCGACACGTTGAGTGCCGGCATGCTTTCCGGTGTCACCACGAAGCCAAACGTCAGGGTGTCCGATTCTTCGGGCTGGAGATCCGCATTGGAAACCAGGATTCCCGAGATCGCAGCACCATTCTGTTGATAGACGCCGATCTGGCTGGCCGGGATGCCTTGGGCTATGCACAGTGCAGCCACGGCTCCAGTGGGGTTGGCCGAAGCAGAGCATGGCTCTACGGTTTGCGGGAAGGTCTGGGTGGCGCCGCCGAACAGTTCATTGATGTTGGGTGCACGTACTGCGCGTTGGTAAACGCCACGGAAGCGCAACGCCGGATTGACCCGCCATTCGCCGCCGATCTTGTAGGTGGAAACACGGCCGGCCAGGGAGTAGTCGGAATAACGTGCCGCAAGCTCCAGGCCTACGTAGTCCGCAAAGCGTCGCTCAGACAGTAGGGGCACGATGGCCTCGCCATAGATTTCGGCCACGTCGAACTTGCCAGAGGTAGCAGTTCGCTCACCAAACCCTGCCGAGATGAAGTCGCGCACGATCGGAGCCGGGTTATCTTCGGCGGATACCGAGCGCCATTCGGCACCTATGGCAGTGGACACTGCGCCAGCAGGCAGGCTGAAAAGATCGCCCGTCATCTGTGCGTAGAAGATCTTCTCGGTGCCCTTCATGGTGCTGACATTGTCAGAGCGAAGGTATGCTACTTGTTCGGGCGTCCAATCGGTCAGGCTTGTCAGCAGTGAGCACGCCGGATTGCCATTCGCGCAGCGCGTGGGGTTCAATGGATCTGGCGTGGAAGCCTCCACGATCATGCGGCGGGACAAGTCGCCTTTCTGCACTTCGGTGGTATCTACGTTGCTGTAGCTATAGCCAACATCCCAGGCCCAACCGGATTCCAGCTGTCCCTTGATTCCACCCACTGCACGGAAAGTATTGCGCGTGAATGCGATTTCGCGCTTCGGAAACGAGTCGGGTACAAGGAATCGCACACCAAACGGGGCGCTGGGATCGGGTCTTCCGTCCAAGAGCGTGCGGATCTCGGGAGAAATCCACGAAGCGTTCGCCGGCATGCCGGGGGCGTTGTAGGTCTGACGCACATTGGGTGCTGAAGGAGACAGCGCTGCAGCCGAGAAAATGTGGTTGTACATCGTCTCGAAGTACGCGGTCGTGTAGTCACTTATGCTGAAAGAGGCGCTGCCGAACACGTTGGTGCGTTCAAGCGGCGTCTGGATCGCATAGTCACCGGTGGCACCGAAGAACGCATCCTGCGAAGCGATGTAAGGGCGCGGAACCAGGTTGTCCAGCGCATAGTCGCGATTGCTGAAGCCGCCACTGCCATTTGCGGTCGGGATGGCGAGCAATGTGCCGCCGCGTCGGCTGGCCGAACCGGTGCGTACAAACGTGCCATTAGAATCTGTCAGCGCATATCTTGAGAGATCGCGCTCATTGCCACGCAGGAGCTCACGTTCTTCATGGGTAACGTGCAGCCAGCCAGACGAGCGCTCGCCCACCCCACCGATGGTTGCCGACGTGCTCCATACGCTGGCATCGCCTTCTCCGGAGATGCCGTATTGCGCTTCAAGCGCCATGCCGTCGAACTTGTCCTTGAGGATGAAGTTCACCACGCCAGCCATCGCATCGGAGCCGTAAACGGCAGAGCTGCCGCCGGTAACTATTTCCACGCGCTCGACGAGCGAGGAGGGAATGTTGTTGACGTCGACCACGCCATTGGGGCCTGCGCCGATGAAACGCTTGCCGTTGACCAGAACCAGGCTTCGCTTTGCGCCAAGGCCGCGCAGGTTGAGGGTGGAGGTTGCATCGGCATCACCGAATACATTGCTCGACTTGGTATTGCCTGCTACCAGCTGCGGCATGGTGTTGAGGTAGTCCTCAACCGACAACGTGCCGCTCTGCTTGAAGCTTTCACCGGTAATCGTGTTGACCGGGGACGAACTGACAAGATTCTTGTTGCGGATGCGCGAACCGGTGACGGTGACTCCGTCAAGGACAGTGACCGCGCTATCAGTGGATTCAGTGGCGGTCTCACCCTCTACGACATCGGCTTCCTGCGCGACAACAAGTTGTGGCGTGGCCATGATCAGAGCAATAGTGACGGCCTTGGCAAGCAGATTCTTGCGGCACGGTTGTGCGTTCATACGATTCCCCAAGTGAATTTTTTTGATTGAAAATTGATTGTTTTGTTGTGGTATTGAGCGTGGTTGTATTTTGCTTTCAAGGTTTTTCTTGTCCATAAAGATGCAGCCAGTCGGATTCGGCCTGCACTCGCGCGAAGAAACTCCATGTTTCTATGTCCATGGACTTGCGCAGATAGTCTTTCGCTTTGTAAGTGTCACCACGCAGGATGTAATAGTTGGCTAGCGAGTAGGCCGTGCTGGAACTGATGCCATCCGAAGTGCTGAAAGCTTTTCCGCTGTCCTGCGTGCTGTAGAACGTCGCGGGATCGCGAAGGTTCTTGAACAGCTGGATGCCGTCGAAATAGTTGTTCGACTCGATGTTGTCTTTCAGGTCTATCAGGTCGAGTTGATGACCATCAAGCAGTGCTTTTGCGTCGTCGTAGCGCTGGCCACGCGCCAGCGACAGGTACTGCCAGTAGGTCCCAGCAGTGACGCTGGAAGGATCTCCAGTGCCTTCCGCCACTTGCCGTGCCTTGTCGAACCATTTGGCCGCGTCATCGTATTTATGCTCGGCGAAGTAGGCGTGGCCAAGGTGGTAGTACAGGTAGAACTGCACGACATCTGCGGAACTGGGGAAATAGTCGGGGCCCAGTTTTTCGCGTTCCAGTGGGCGCCCCTCGAACAATGCCGCAGAGCGCAGCCCATCCTCGATGGACTTGTCGAATTCGCGCAGATTGAAATAGCGATGGGCGCGGTGGCGCAGCAGCTTGGCCGAGTTGGGGTAACGCTTCAGCCCAGCGGTGTAAACCACAATCGCTTCGCGCATCAGACCTTGATAGCTGAGCACGCGGCCATACCAGGTGGCAGTGTCGATGGTCGGGTTGTTTTCATAAGCCGCCTTGGCTTCGGCGCTGGCGCGCAGCAGCTTTTCGGTCGGTGCCACGTTGACCGGGTTCGAGCCGACTGTGTACATCGGTTCGCCGAACAGGGATTTTCCTTGCAGTACCTTGATGGGCTCATCAGCAAGAGCGGTAATGCTCAGGCATGCCATCAGGCATGAGACTAGCCAACAGCTCAGCTTGCGCTTGCTATTCATTTGTGACGTTTTCCTGTGGTGTGTTGGAGAGTTCTAGCCGACGACTTGCTGGTACAGGCGCAACACGTTTGCACCCATGATCTTGTCGATCTCGCTGGAATTGAATTTTCGTTGCTTCAATCCGTCCCGCACTGTTTCCATGCGTCGCGGACCATTCATGCCTTGCAGGTACAAAGGCCAATCCTCTGCACTGATCTGCGATCCTTCTTCTTTGAGCAGGATGGCCAGTTCCTCGGCCGTATCCGGAATGACGCGATGGTCCCGGTCACTGCCGATCCCGACGTGGTCCACACCAGCAACCTTGACCGCATGCTCAATGTGGTCGAAATAGGTACCCAGATTGTTCTGCTTGGCGTATGTCAGAAAGGTTCGGATCTGGGTAATGCCGACAACACCACCGCCGTCGGCGACCGCGCGCATGTTTTCGTCGCTGGTATTGCGACGATGTTCGCGCAGTGCTTTGCAGGCGGTATGGGAAACAATCACGGGCTGCGACGAAGCGGCTACGGCCTGAGCCATGGTCTTCATGCCTGCGTGGGATAGATCCAGCAGCAGGCGATGCGAACCCATAGCCTCGATCAGTTGCCGTCCGAAAGCAGTGAGGCCTGGGTCAGGATTTTCAAAACACCCGGAGCCCGAGGCGTTGGTCGTGTTGTATGTCAGCTGGATGCTGGTCAGGCCAAGCCCTTTGAGCAGCCCCAGGCGGTCAATGTCGTGGCCCACGGGCGTCGAGTTCTGCACGTTGTACAGCACCGCCAGCTTGTTGCTCTGGCGGGCGCTCTCGATATCCGAAACGTTGCGCGCAAGCTGGAAACGCGAAGCTAGGCCACGCAAGTAAAGGTTGTATTCGGCCAAATCCCTTAGCAGATGGTCGAATGCATCGGCTTCGTCCACCTTCGGATCGGTCAGGGTGATGGAAATGGCCCGCGTACCACTGGCCAGGATCTGATCAATCAGCTCCGGTGTGTAAACCGTCCGGATTTCTCCCAGCGCATCGAAGATGACCGGCTGTCGGGTTGAAGTTGTCTGGGCCAGTGCCTGCAGTGGTATGGACAAGTTGCCCGCCACCACGGCGCCGGCTCCCAAAAGCAGAATTTTTCGTCGGCCCGGTGATAATTCCGCGCCAGCGGTATCTGTCTTGATAACTGAATTTTTAATCATTTCCCCCCCAATTCCGAGTCGCTGCCCGGAACCCTCGCCCCCAAGGACACAAATTAAAAAATGTAATTTGTGAAATGCAAAAGTTAAACAAAACGTGTATTACGTTTTGCAAGTTGTGTATTTACATGGATAGTTTGTAAAAAAGCAAGGTTTATTTTCAGATAATTTTTTAATGCGCCATATGAATAGGGCCTCTACAATCCGGTCCTTATCCGAAGCGCGAGCTAATAACTGGAAATGGCCCTCAACCCCTACGATCTGTTTGATATCCGTTCCCTGCTCAGCGAAGAAGAGCGCGCGGTGCAGGACACCGTGGCCCGTTTCACCGACGAGCGTGTACGTCCGATCATTGGCGATGCCTTCGCCGAAGGGCGCTTTCCGAAGGAGCTCGTTTCGGAGATCGCGGACCTGGGGCTGCTCGGTTCCTCGCTGCCTGAGCAATACGGCGGCGGCGGGCTCAACGGCGTCAGTTACGGCCTGATCTGCCAAGAGCTGGAGCGCGGTGATTCGGGTATACGCAGCTTCGTCAGCGTGCAGTCGTCACTCTGCATGTATCCCATCTACGCCTACGGCAGCGAAGAACAGCGCATGCGCTGGTTGCCGGACATGGCAGCGGGCAAGGTCATCGGCTGCTTCGGCCTGACCGAGCCGCAAGGCGGTTCGGACCCGGCGTCCATGAAGACCCACGCCAAGCGCGATGGTGACGACTGGGTGCTCAACGGCTCCAAGATGTGGATCACCAATGGCAACCTGGCCGATATCGCCATCGTCTGGGCACAGACCGAGGACGGGATCCAGGGTTTCTTGGTTGAGAAAGATTTTGCAGGCTTCACCGCGCAGGAAATCCACAAGAAGATGAGCCTGCGTGCCTCGGTGACCTCGGCGCTGTTCCTGGACAACGTGCGCGTACCCGAATCCAATCGCCTGCCGAATGTGAAGGGTTTGAAGGGGCCGCTGGGCTGCCTGACCCAGGCGCGTTACGGTATTACCTGGGGCCCGATCGGTGCAGCTATCGCCTGCCTGGACGAGGTGCTGGCCTATACCAAGGAACGCATCCTGTTCGAGCGCCCTGTTGCGGCCACCCAGAGCGCACAGATCAAGATGGCCGAAATGGCCCGCCGCATTACTCTGGCGCAATTGCTCTCATTGCAATTGGGTCGCCTGAAGGATGCGGGCACCATGCAGCCTGCGCAGGTTTCGCTGGCCAAGTGGAACAACTGCCGCATGGCCATCGACATCGCCCGCGAGTGCCGCGACCTGCTCGGCGGCGCTGGTATCACGACCGAGCACGCTGCTATTCGCCACGCGCTGAACCTGGAGTCGGTGATCACCTATGAGGGCACCGAAACCGTGCACCAGCTGGTGATCGGGCGTGAGCTGACGGGCATCAACGCGTTCTAGTTTCTTTAACGTCCTGGTTTCTTTGACGTCACTTCCGCTTTCGCGGAACTGACCAACCGGTGTGGTGCGGATAAAAACGGCCTGTGAGTATCTTCGACTTGCAACTGGAAACCGAGCGGCTGCTGCTGCGTCCGCCGCAAGCGCAGGACTTCGAAGCGTGGGCGGCGTTCATTGCAGACGAGGAAGCGGCCCGGCATATCGGTGGTGCGCAGTCGCGCCCCGTCGCCTGGCGCAGTTTCGCGGCGATGATCGGGGTCTGGCACCTGCAGGGGTTTGCCTTCTTCTCGGTTATCGAGAAGGCCACCGGTAAATGGGTGGGACGGTTGGGTCCATGGCAGCC
>JBDTZK010000379.1:0-3142 GCA_040005195.1 Pseudoxanthomonas sp. | reverse complement strand
AGCAACAGCGAACTCGACGACCTGGTGATCTTCCGTTCCGATGGCTACCCCACCTACAACTTCGCCGTGGTAGTGTACGACATGGACATGGGCATTACCGATGTCATCCGGGGTGACGACCACATCAACAACACGCCGCGGCAGATCAACATCTACCAGGCGCTGGGTGTGCCGGTGCCGCTGTTTTCGCACATGCCAATGATTCTGGATCCTGAAGGCGCCAAGCTCTCCAAGCGCACGGGTGCGGCGGATGTCATGCAGTACAAGGACGCCGGATACCTGCCACATGCGCTGATCAATTACCTGGCGCGACTGGGCTGGTCGCACGGTGACCAGGAGTTGTTCAGCCGCGAGGAACTGATCCAGCTGTTCTCCGTGGAAGACGTCAATTCCAAGGCCGCACGCTTGGACATGGACAAGCTGGGCTGGGTGAACCAGCATTATCTGAAGAATGACGATCCGGCCAGCATTGCGCCGCAGCTGGAATACCAGTTGGGCAAGCTCGGACTGGATATCGCGAACGGTCCTGCTGCAGTCGATGTGGTGGTCGCACTGCGTGACCGTGTGCATACGTTGAAGGAAATGGCCGAGCGTGCAGCCGTCTGGTATCAGGCGCTGGAAACCTACGACGAGGCCGCCGTTGCCAAGCACCTGAATGCCGCTGCTTCAGCACCGCTGACGGCCGCGCGCGATCATCTGTCAAACGCGGTGGAGTGGACAGTGGAATCGGTGTCCACTGCGCTGCACGACACCGCGGCGGCGCTGGGCCTGGGCATGGGCAAAGTTGCCCAGCCCTTGCGTGTGGCCATCACCGGCACCCAGGTCAGCCCGGACATTTCACAGACCGTATATCTGGCTGGCCGCGAGCAGGCCTTGAAACGCATCGACGCCGCACTCATCAAGATACCTGCGGGCGCCTGAAAAAATCCCGCTGGGATTTTCTCTTCCACCACACAGCATCCAAGCCATGGCCAAGACCCACTCCTGCACCGATCCCAAGCACCACGTCGACGACGCGCATGCGTTCGTGCGCGCGGTGGAGCATGCGTGCCAGGAACGCGGCCTTCGGCTGACGCCGATCCGCGCGCGGGTGCTGCAGTTGATCGCCGAAGCTGGCAAGCCAGTGAAAGCCTACGAACTGCTGGATCTGGTTCGCGCGCAGAAGGGCGTGGGTGCCGATGCACCGCCGACTGTCTATCGCGCGCTCGATTTCCTGATGGCCAATGGCTTCGTGCACAAGCTGGAGTCGGTGAACGCGTTCGTGGCCTGCCACCATCCCAACAGCGACCAGCATTCGGTGCCGTTCCTCATCTGCGACCGCTGCCACAGCGCCGTCGAACTGGAAGACCGTGAAGTCGTCGCCCAGTTGGAAGCACGTGCCAAGGCATTGGGTTTCCAGCCGCAGGCACAGACCCTGGAAGTGCACGGACTCTGCGCGCGCTGCGCGGCCTGATACCGCCGCGGGCCGGGCCACGCAGAATTATCGCGGCAAAGCCCGCGCCTGTTCGTGGTAAATACGATCAGACGGCGGCGACCATGCGCGGCGACTTCTCGCGGATCGGAAGATTTGCTACTGCTGCGATCAATGCCAGTGCGATGTCGGCGTACCACATCCAGGTGTAGTTGCCGAATTCCTGCATCGCCAGACCGCCCAGCCAGGCGCCGAAAAAGCCGCCGATCTGGTGTGACAACAGGGTCAGGCCGAACAGCGTACCCAGGTAACGCGGGCCGAACAGCTTGCCGATCAATCCCGCCGTGGGCGGCACGGTTGCCAACCAGGTGAAGCCCAGGGCCGCGGAGAAAATATAGAACGTCATCGGGGTTGGCGGAGACGCCAGGTAGATCACGATCATCACCGCGCGGCTGGCATACATCACCGCCAGGATCAGCTTCATGCGGTAGCGTTGGCCCAACGCACCTGCGACCAGACTGCCTAGTACGTTGAACAATCCGATCAAGGCAATGGAAGCGCCGGCAACCCCTGCATTGAGCCCGCACAATGCGATTTCACCAGGCAGGTGCGTCACCAGAAACGCAATGTGGAAACCGCAGGTAAAGAAGCCCAGGTGCAGCAACCAGTAACTGCGGTCACGCAGTGCGACGTGCAACTGTTCGCGTAACGTCATCACGGCAGGCGCCTTCGCATTCACATCGGCCGCAATGGCAGCCTCTGGTTTACGCCGCAATGGCCATGCCAATGGCAGTGTCAGTAATGAAGCCGCAGCCAGCCCGAACATCGCGACGCCCCAGCCGGCCACCGTGATCGTCAACTGCACCAGCGGCGCGAACACGAACTGTCCCAGCGAGCCTCCGGCATTGATCAAGCCTGCCGCAAACGAGCGTCGCTCGGGCGCCAATCGCGACGCCGTAGCGCCAATAAGGATCGAGAAGCTGCCCGCGCCCGCGCCCGCGGCAGTCAGTAGGCCCAACGTCAGCACGAAGCCCCATTGCGAGGACATGAAAGGAGTCATCGCCATCCCGAGCGCCAGCAACAGGCCCCCCGCCACCAATATGCTCGTCGAGCCGCGCTTGTCGGCGATAGCTCCGAAGACCGGCTGCACCACGCCCCACACCAACTGGCCAATGGCCAACGCAAAACTGATCGCCGCGATGCCGACGCCTGTGGACTGGTGGATAGGTTGAAGGAACAGGCCGGTGGTCTGGCGCACGCCCATGGTGATCATCAACATGGCAGAAGCCGTGATCAGCAGGCCCCAATGCATTGGGGATCTGTGGGTCTGTGCGTGCGCGCTCATGCGGAAACTCCTGGCTGTCCGCGCAGCACAGCGTCCAGTAGATCAAGATCCTCACGCAGGCGCTTGACCCTGGCAACGCCGAAGCTTCCCTCCATGCGCCGCTGCGCGCGCTGCCAATGCGGTTTGGCGCTGACCAGGCGCTTGCGCCCACTGGCGGTGATCGCGATGAAACGCTGGCGCGCATCTTCCTTGCCTCTGCTTTCCTTCAGCCAACCTGCATCCAGCAAGGGTTTGAGATTGCGGGTCAAGGTGGTGCGTTGCATGCCCAGCGACTCGGCCAGTTCACCGACAAGGCGTGGATCGTTCTCGGTGTGTCGCAGGATGGAATATTCGTTGAGGCTCAGGTCCACTCCTGCCAGCTCCTGATCGTAGATCTGGGACACCTG
>JBDTZK010000378.1:0-3145 GCA_040005195.1 Pseudoxanthomonas sp. | reverse complement strand
CTACCCTAACCTTGGACTCTAAACAGCTCCGCTACTGAAGGCGGGGGGACGTCGAGACCTCAACATAGAGGCACACCCTCAATATTGCAGTGTTGTCCCCCCTCCGCAATGGGGGCCGGCTCAACCCCTGAGACCGACCCCGCTACACTGTCCGCATGGATACCAATTCTCTTCTCATGATCGTGGCCGGCCTGGTAGTGGCCGTCATCGCCCTGCTGATCGCCTTGCTCCTGCGCCGTCCCGAGCAGCGCATGGAGCTGGCCCTGCGCGAGGAACAGCGCAGCGGGCGCAGCGAATTGCGCGAGCAGCTGGACAGCCTGTCGAAGCAGCAGGAAACCCGCATCGAGGGTTTCGGGCGCAACCTGACCGAGCTGAGTACGCGCACTGACCAGCGGCTGGACCTGTTGCGCGAGGCGCTGGGCGAAGATGCACGCAAGGGCCGGCTGGAAGGCAGCGAACAGCAGCAGCGTTTCAGCGACACCCTGAGTCAGCGCCTCAACGAACTCACCAAGCGCAACGAACTGCGCATCGGCGAGATGCGCACCACGCTGGAATCACGCCTCAAGGAACTGCAGGCCGACAACACCGCAAAACTCGAACAGATGCGCCAGACCGTGGACGAAAAACTGCACGCCACGCTGGAGACGCGATTGACCGAAAGCTTCGGCAACGTCACCGCGATGCTGGCGCAGGTGCACCAGGGCCTGGGTGACATGAACAAACTGGCGGCCGACGTAGGCGGATTGCAGCGCGTGCTCAACAACGTGAAATCACGTGGCGTGTTTGGCGAAGTGCAACTGGCCGGCTTGCTGGAACAGGTGTTCGCGCCGGATCAATACGCCGCCAATGTCGCCACCGTGCCGGGCAGCAATGAACGCGTGGAATTCGCGGTGCGTTTCCCGGGCTCGTCGATTGATTCGGTGGTCTGGCTGCCGATCGACGCCAAGTTCCCGCGCGAGGATTACGAGCGTCTGCTCGACGCGCAGGAGCGTGCCGATGCGGACGCCGCGCGCGTGTCGGGAGATGCATTGGAACGCCGCGTTCGCCAGGAAGCCGCACGCATCCGCGACAAGTACGTCGCACCGCCGCACACCACTGAATTCGCGATCCTGTTCCTGCCCACCGAAGGCCTGTATGCCGAAGTGCTGCGCCGTCCGGGCCTGGTGGATGCGCTGCAACGCGACCTGCGTATTGCCGTCGCCGGCCCGACCACCCTGCTGGCGTTGATGACCAGCTTCCAGATGGGCTTCCGCACGCTGGCCATCGAGAAGCGTTCCAGCGAAGTGTGGAAAACGCTGGGCGCGGTCAAGACCGAGTTCTCGAAATTCGGTGACGTGCTGGACTCGGTCAAGAGCAAGCTGGACCAGGCCAGTACCCAGATTGAAAAGACCGGCGTGCGCACGCGTGCCATCGAGCGCCGCTTGCGCGATGTGGAGTCGTTACCGAGCGAAGGCGAGCAGGGGGTTTTGGGGAGTGAGATCGAGGACGGGGCGGAGTAGCGATTTCCTTCTCCCAGTGGGAGAAGGAAACCAGGCTCAGCCGCCCGGCGTTGGCACGATGACCGGCATGGCGTCCATCGGCACGGTGGGGTTGTCTTCTTCTTCCAGCAGGTAGTCCGGCAGGTTCTCGTTATCGGATTGCTTGCGGTCTTCGCCGATCTGGTAGTTGCGGCGCTGCAGCCACGAATCGCGGAACAACGCGTACTCGTCCACCGCGCCTTCGCGCAACGCATCGATCGACAACAGTTGCGCGCGTACATCGACCAGTTGCAGGCCCTGCAGGAAGAAGCGGGTCTTGTCGTCTTCCACCTGGCGGATGGGTGACAGCGGCGCATCGCCGAGCAGGCCGAACACGTCGCGGATGGTGCGCGGGCCGAACAGCGGCAGCTCCACGTAGCGCGAGCGCTTCCAGCCCCAGACGCCCAGCGTCTGCCCGAAATCCTCGTTCTTGCGTGGCAGCTTTGCATCGGTAGCAGGGTCGAAAATGCCGCCGATCCCCAGCGTGCTGTTCACCAGGAACCGCCCCAGCGATTGCCCGGCCTGCAGCGGCTTGCCTTGCAGCAGGCTGTTGAGCGCGGTGATCGGCTCGCCCAGGTTGCTGAAGAAATTACCCACGCCCAGGCGGATCGGGCGCGGTACGACCTTGACGTAGCCCTGCGCCAGCGGACGCGCGATGGTGCGGTCCACGGCATTGTTGAAACGGTGCACGCCGCGATTGAATTTTTCCCACGGATCGTAAGAGACGGGCATCTGCACGCAGGGCGGCAGGGTGGGGTCGGCCACCGGGTTGTATTCGTCGCCATAGATCGCGCTGTAGTCGTCTTCCGCAGTGGTTTCGGTGCCGTCGCCGCTGGGCGTTGCCACCATCGGGCTGGCTGGCAAGGTGTCCGTGTCAGTCACCGGAGTAGTGGCATCGGTGGCGGCCACCGCCTCTACCGGTGTGGTCTGGTCTGCCTGGCCCATCACGACGGTGTCGGTGGGTGGCGCGGTCGAGGCGGACGGTGCTGACGCGCAGGCGGATGCCAGCGCGGCAAGGACGACAACAATGGCAAGGCGTGGCAGGTTCATCCGTATCCCTCGCGCCGTGGGGGCGCGCGATGTGCGACTAAGAGTGCGAACCCGGGAAATCCAGCCCGGGGGTGAGGCGGTAGGCAGCACGCAGTTCCGACAGACCGGCGGGTTCGCCTTCCATCACCGGCGTGGTGCCGGCCTGGCGCAACCTGGCGGAGAGCTCGGCCAACAATGCCAGCCCGGCGCTGTCGACGGTAGTGACTTTGGTCAGGACGAAGCGTTGCGTGCCGGCCAGCGCTTTGCTGGCCGACGCCCACAAGGCCGCCGTGGCCTCGCGATCAATGGCCCCGGTGAACACCAGGGCATCACCTTCGCGCAGAACGCTGGCGTCAATTGCCGCCACTGGCCTGCATCTTGCCGGTGCGCAGGTCGGCGGCGACCTGGGCGATGGTCTTCTGCCGCAGCGGTCCGTCGAACTGGTTCTTGAAGGTCTGCACGTAGGAGATACCTTCGATCATCACGTCGAAGGCCTTCCACTGGCCGCCGACATTGCGCAACAGGTAGTCCACCGGAATCGGATCGCCACCCTCGCGCAGCATCTCGCTGGACCCCTTGACGCCGCGGTTACCGGGCAA
>JBDTZK010000377.1:0-3149 GCA_040005195.1 Pseudoxanthomonas sp. | reverse complement strand
TCGGCCTGGCCGCGTAATTCGGGTACTGCAATGCTTTCCCACAGACGCCCGATGCGCAGGCTGCCGACCACGACCAGGCCTGGCAGCAGTTCGCCTTCGGCATTGACCACGTCGCCATCGCTGGCGGTGTCGATGCCGATGCCGTGTGGTCCGGGTCGGGCGTGGCCCTTGCCCAGCAGATCGGCAATCAGCGGGTTGCGCATCAACTGCGCGCGCATCTCCACGCCGGTGGCGTTGACCACGCGGTCCACGTCGATTTCCTGCGAGCGCCGGTCGCGCATCATCAGGGTGACGCGGATACGGTTGCCCTCGCGCGCTACGGTTTGCAGGCGTCCGCGATGTAATTGCAGCTGTCCACTGGCCTGCAACCTTTCCAGCGCCGCATGGACCTGCGTGGCGATGCGATGGCGATGTACATCCCAGTAGCGCACTACGTGGCGCAGGAAGCGGCGCTGGTCGTCGTTGGAAAGCGAATGCCACAACTGCTGCACGGCAGGGCGCACGCATTCCATCACCGCCTGCCAAGGCTGGCCTTGTGCGGCGGCCTCACGTGCCGCGGTACGCAAGACGCGCATGCGCTGGCGCAGCGACAGGGCCGACAACGTTGCCGGATCAAGCGTGCCTGCCGTGTGCTGCGCATGCGGCAGTGGTAACAACGCATGACGCGACAACACGTGAATGCGTCCGCGATGCTGGTTCGCGACCAGGCTCAGCACGGTGTCGACCATGCTCAGGCCCGAGCCGGCGATGCACACCACGGCATCGCCCGGGATCTGCTTGATCGCATCGAAATCCCAGGCTTCCAGCAAGGTCTGCGGCGCCAGGCCGGACGCGCCGCGCGCCGGCAAGGGTTTGGGGCTATTGCCAACGGCCAGGACTACGCCACGCGTGCGCAGTGCAGCGCCTGATTGCAGGCCCAGTCGCCAGTGATCGTGGTCCTGTTCGATGCCGATGACGCGGTCCTGCAACACGTCGAAGCGTGCCCTGGTCTGTTGGCGCGCGCGATCCAGGCGGTCACGCAGATAGTCGCCGTAGCGACGACGTTCTGCGTAGGACACCGCAATCGAATCGCGTGCGGCTTCGCCGTCACTGTCCACCAGGAAATCGACGAAGTCGTCCTGGTTGTCGTGGAATGCGCTCATGCGCCGTGCCGGCACGTTGAGCAGGTGTTCGGCATGGCGAGTTGCGTAGGCAACGCCCTGCGCCAGCCGCGCTTCGGGTTCGATCATCACGATGCGTACGCCGGCAGCAGCCTGCGCCAATGCATGCAGGGCGGTGAGCACGCCACCGGCGCCACCACCGACGATGGCGATATCGTAATCATCGGCTTGGTTTGCTGCGTTATCCATGGCGCTAGTGTAGGCGATGGGTCAGCGTGTCCAAAGTGGGTGGCGGGCTACATCAGGGAATCGGCCAGGCGCGCAATGCCTTCGCGACTGCGCCGCCAGGCAGGGCGTCGCCGCCACGTGGACAGTTCCACCACGTCGGCATTGGCCAGGTAATCCGCTTCCACTTCGCGCATGCGGGCCACCACGCCACTGTCGTAGCAGAGCAGCCCGATCTCGGCATTCAGCGCAAACGAGCGGATGTCCAGGTTTATAGAGCCGACCAGCGCGATATTGTCGTCCACGCTGAGATGTTTGGCATGCAGGAAGTGCGGCCGGTACAGCGCGATTTTCACTCCGCTGGCCAGCAGTTCGTCGTAGTAGGAATTCTGTGCCCACGCGGTGAGCCACTGGTTGTTGCTGGCTGACAGGATCAGTTGCACTTCCACGCCTGACAGCGCGGCGATGCGCAGCGCACTCAAGGTCGCGTCGTCGGGTACGAAATATGGCGTGGTCAGCACGACCTTGCGCTGGGCCAGGTGGATCAGCGCATTGACGGTGTCGCGTGCGTTCTCGAAGGGATAGGCCGGGCCACTGGGCAGCAACTGCATGGCCACGTTGCAATCGCTGGCCACCGGCGTCTGCTTCACCGGCAGGCGATCACCGGTTTCGATATACCAGTCGCTGGCGAACACGCCTTCAAGATGTGCGACAACCGGTCCACGCACGCGTGCGACCAGTTCGCGATTGGGAAAGCCACGCACGAAATCAGGCGCAGCAAGATTCTGCGAACCCACGTAGGCGGCATCGCTGTCGATCACCGCGACCTTGCGGTGGTTGCGCAGGTCCATGCGCCCGCTGCGGCGCCATCGCAGTCCGCCCGGCAACATCACCCGCACGTCCACGCCGGCCAACCGCAGGCGCTTGGCGTAGCGACGCAGGCCGCGTTTGGCGCCCACCGCATCCAGCAGCACCCGGCATTGCACGCCGCGGCCGACGGCGCGTTCCAGTGCCCGGCAAACCGATTCGCCTACTGCATCGTCGAGCAGCAGGTAGTACAGCAGGTGCACCCTTTCCTTTGCCCCATCGATGTCAGCCAGCAACGCACGCAGCGAGTACTCGTAGTTGTCCAGCAATTCGATGGTGTTGCCATGCGTCGGCATGAAATCGCCCAGGCGCTCGACCAGCGGCACCAGGTCGCTGGCGGCGCCGGTATCGCCGGGCAACCAGCGCAGTGCGCCATGCGGTGCCTGCTCTTCGCGGATCACGCCCGACGCCTGCGTCTGGCGCCGCACCCGCTCGCGCGACAGCCACGGATGCCCAAAGAGCAGATACAGCGGCAATCCCACCAAGGGCAGGAAACCCACCAGCAGCAGCCAGCTGCGCGCGGCGGCAGGGGTGGTGCGGGAGGGAATCCACAGCAAGGCCGCCAGGCGGATCAGCCAGTCCACTGCCAGCAGCCAGATCCCGGAGGAAAACGGCGCGGCCCATTCGGCGAGCGGGTGCAGGAAGGCGTGCATGGCCTGATTTTGCGGGGTCGGAGCGGAAACGACAAAGGCGGCGGTCAATCCGCTGCCCCGGACTTCGACGACTGCGCGATCCGCCCGCGCAGGGAAGTGGCGCTCTTCCGCAGAAGGCTCAAGTGCTTTGGGAAGCACGGAAACAACAAACCCGCCTTGCGGCGGGTTTGTTGGTCAGGCGCTGGATCACTGCTTTCGCAGGAATGGCGCATCGGCAAAACCGCGCTGGCGCGCGGGCCAATGCGTCACTTGATCTTGCCTTCCTTGTACATCACGTGCTTGCGCACGACCGGGTCGTACTTGC
>JBDTZK010000376.1:0-3155 GCA_040005195.1 Pseudoxanthomonas sp. | reverse complement strand
GCAGTTGCCGGGAAGTTGCACCGTGTTGACCGCCGCCAGCGATGCCGCGCAGGCGCGTGCGGTCAAAAGCAGCGCTGGCGAGCCGGCTTACCAGAAACCGTAACCGAAGCCACACAACGACGGCGTTAGAATGCGCGTCCGAATTTCCCCGCCAGAGCACGCCCATGACCACCTGGTCCCTCGACCAAGCCCGCAAGACCTATTCCATCCCGCACTGGGCGGAAGGGTATTTCGACGTGGATGCGGCCGGGCATGTGGTGGTCAGTCCGCAGGGCGCGGCCGGTCCTTCGGTCTCGCTGCCCGATGTGGTGGACAACGCGCGTGCCAACGGCGCGCGGATGCCGTTGCTGGTGCGCTTCCCCGACATCCTGGGTGACCGGCTGGGCAAGCTGCAGTCCGCGTTCGGGCAAGCCATGCAGGAATGGGAATACGCTGGCGGCTACACCGCCGTGTATCCGATCAAGGTCAACCAGCATCGCGGCGTGGCCGGTACGCTGGCTTCCCACCATGGCGAAGGCTTTGGGCTGGAAGCCGGCAGCAAGCCGGAACTGATGGCGGTGCTGGCCCTGTCGCGTCCGGGCGGACTGATCGTCTGCAACGGTTACAAGGACCGCGAATACATCCGCTTGGCCCTGATCGGCCGCAAGCTGGGCCTGCAGACCTTCATCGTGATCGAGAAGCCGTCGGAACTGGCGCTGGTCATCGAAGAAGCCAAGGCACTTGACGTGAAACCAGGCCTGGGCGTGCGCATGCGCCTGGCGTCGCTGGGCGCGGGCAAGTGGCAGAACAGCGGTGGCGACAAGGCCAAGTTCGGCCTCTCACCACGCCAGGTGTTGGATCTGTGGAAGCAGTTGCGCGACAACGGCTTGCAGGATTCACTGGGTCTGTTGCATTTCCACATGGGTTCGCAGATTTCCAATGTGCGCGACATCGCCAACGGCATGCGCGAAGCCACGCGTTATTTCGTCGAACTGTCCAAACTGGGCGCGACCATCAGCCACGTCGATGTCGGCGGCGGCCTGGGCATCGACTACGAGGGCACACGCTCGCGCAGTTATTGTTCGATCAATTACGGGTTGAACCAGTACGCCAGCAACATCGTGCAGCCGTTGGCCGAGGCCTGCGAGGAACACGGGCTCAACCCGCCGCGCATCGTCACCGAATGTGGGCGCGCGATGACTGCGCACCACGCGGTGTTGATCGCCAACGTATCCGAAGTGGAGCAGGCACCCGAAGGCCGCGTGCCCCCAGCGCATGACGACGAACCGGCGGTGATCCGTCACCTGCGCGAAATCCACGACGAACTGGATACGCGTCCGGCCGTTGAACTGTTCCACGATGCCCAGCATCATCACAGTGAAGGCCTGTCGCTGTACGCGCTGGGCCAGATCGATCTGACCCACCGCGCGCGCATTGACGATCTGTTCTATTCGATCGCCCATGCGGTGCGCGCACGACTGAGCAGCGACGAACGCAACCACCGCGACCTGCTGGATGAACTCAACGAGCGCCTGGTCGACAAATACTTCGTCAACTTCAGCGTGTTCGAATCCATTCCCGACGTGTGGGCCATCGACCAGGTGTTCCCGATCCTGCCGATTGAACGCCTGAACGAAGCGCCGCTGCGCCGTGGCGTGGTCTGCGACATGACCTGCGATTCGGACGGCATGGTCAAGACCTACGTGGAGAACGAAGGGCTGGACTCTTCATTGCCGCTGCATGCGTTGAACCATGGCGAAAGTTATCGCCTCGGGTTCTTCCTGGTCGGCGCGTACCAGGAAATCCTGGGCGACATCCACAACCTGTTTGGCGATACCGACACGGTGGAAGTGAAGCGCCAAGGCGATGGATTCGCCATCAGCCAACAGCGCAGCGGTGACACCACCGATGTGATGCTGGACTACGTGGGTTATGGGCTGGCCGATTTGCGTGCGGCGTATGCGGAGCGGGTGGATAAAGCCGGGTTGCCTGCGGAAGAATCCAAGCTGCTTGCCGACGCGCTGGAGGCGGGCTTGACCGGATACACCTATTTGTCGGACGAGCCGCTGGGCTAACATTCGTTTCTCAGGCTTCCGCGAAAAGCCAACAGCAAGATCAAAAGCAACGCCCTCCCAGCCTCCCCCTATCCGCTGCGCGGACAAGGGGAGGGGCGAAGCGTTGTTGCTGACACACACCGGATTCCGTTTTTTCACCTCCCTGCATAAAAAGTCACTCCATGCGCATGCCCGGCCTCGACCTGCTCCGTGCCCTCGCGATCATCTGGGTGATGCTGTTCCACTCCTTCGTTGTGGGTGGCCTGGGCGAGGATTACAGCTGGCTGTCGCGCTACGGTTGGATGGGCGTGGATCTGTTCTTCGTGCTCAGTGGTTTCCTGATCGGCAGCCAGGTGTTGCAGCCGCTGGCGCGTGGCCAAGCCCTGTCCTTCCGCGATTTCTATCTGCGTCGGGCGTTCCGCATCCTGCCGGCGTTCTGGGTGGTGCTGGCGTTGTACGTGGCCTTCCCCTGGCTGCGTGAAGCGCCGGGGATGGAGCCTTGGTGGAAGTTCGCCGCTTTCTTCATGAATCTGTCGATCGACTACCGGCACAACGCGGCGTTCTCGCATGCCTGGTCGCTATGCGTGGAGGAGCATTTCTATCTGGTCTTCCCGCTGCTGGCCTGGGCCTTGATGCGTCGACCTTCGGCGGTGAAGTTCACTGCGATATGCGTGTTCGTGGTGCTGGCTGGCATCGCGTTGCGCAGCGGCTTCTGGCTGCACAACACCGCGCTGGAGCAGGCAGGTGCGCCCGCGCGCAACTGGTTTGTCGAAGACATCTACTATCCGACCTGGAATCGACTCGACGGTTTGCTATTCGGCGTGGTGCTGGCGGTGCTGCGTACTTTCCGTCCTGCGTTATGGCAGCGGCTGCAGGCGAATGGCAACGGTCTGCTGGTGGCCGGGCTGCTGGTGATGGCGCTGTCGTTGTGGCTGTTTCGTGACCGCGTTGGCTTGCTCGGAAATTCAATCGGCTGGCCGGTGATGTCGCTGGGCCTGGCATTGCTGGTGTGCGCCGGTGCGAGCGAGCGCTGCTGGATCGGCCGTCGCGCGCCGCCGTCGATCGGCTGGATCGCGGCGGCGTCCTTCAGTCTGTACCTGACCCACAAGGCCGCCTTCCATG
>JBDTZK010000375.1:0-3157 GCA_040005195.1 Pseudoxanthomonas sp. | reverse complement strand
CCTCCAGTCCGCGCGTGCCCACGGACAGCGATACCGCCAGCTGTCCTGTCTGCATTCCATCCAGCGCGTGGATGATGAGGTTGATCAGGATCTGCCGCAGCGCCAGGGTGTCGATTTCGATCAGCGTTGCGCATTCGGGCACATATACTTCGAAACCGGCGCCCTGGCCATGCGCCTGCAACGCGAAAGATTCTTTCAGCAGGGCAGCCAGTTGCGTCAAGTCGACGATACCCAGATTCTCGGCACCCACGCTCAATTCACCGAATCCCACCAGCCCGTTGGTCGACAGTGCATCCAGACGCACCGCGGCATGCTGGATGGCAGCGATGGAGCGAAGCGCCTTCGGATCATCTTTGCAATGTTGTGCCAACAGGCGCACATGGCCGGCCAGCTGCGCTATCGGCGCGCGCGTGCTGTTGACTAGTTCGGAGAAGAGTTCAGAACTGCGGCGGAACTGCTGCAACGGTTGCGCATGCGATAGCACGCCGGGCGCGGTTTTCTGCATGTCCTTCCGGCGGCGGGCTTCCAGCAACGCCGCTTCATTGCTGGCCTGCTGGTTGCGCTGCAAGACCTGCATGATTCCGGTGGCATCCAGCAACACGAAGTGGCGGATGTCTTCCTCGGCGACGATGTGGATGTCGGCATAGCACCCCTGCGAAATTTCGACCGCGGGAATAAGGTCGGGTGCACCCTCATGGCCTTCGCGCAAGTCATGCAAGCGCCTGTAAACATCATCGCGCGTGTCATCGCTGGCGACGAACCGGTCCATGTCACCGACCACATCCATGACTTTGCCGGTTTCATTCAAGGTCACCACTACCGGTGGACAGCCTGGCGCTGTCGCGTCATTGCTGCGTCGGGCGTTGCTCACTGTGGACGTGATCCATCAGGAGCTGCTGATACTGCGGCAGCCAGAACAGCGAATGCTTCCTCCACGCCTGCACCGGTTCGCGCGCTGGCGCTGAAGACCGGCAGCCGCTGGGCCAGTTCGCGAATGCGTTCGGGCGGCACTTCCCATTCGCC
This sequence comes from Pseudoxanthomonas sp., assembly GCA_040005195.1. GTDB lineage: Bacteria > Pseudomonadota > Gammaproteobacteria > Xanthomonadales > Xanthomonadaceae > Pseudoxanthomonas_A. The sequence goes on along the minus strand of JBDTZK010000375.1, from coordinate 2,134 downwards.
CGCAAGGTCGCACTTGTTGAGTACGAGTACGGCGGGTAGCTCCCGGCCAAGCAGGCGTGTGGCTTGGTCGTGAAGCCCCAGTGCGGTATCCACCGACTCGGCGCGTGTGCCGTCAGCCACCAGCAACAAGCCGTGCGTGCCACCTATGTAATTGGCACGCATCTGGTCCAGCGAGTTCGCGCCGGCAATGTCCCATAGCACCAGTCGCAGGCTGGGACCGTCCGCAAGGACAACCGTCTTGGTGTCTACTTTGACTCCGACCGTGGTCAGGTACGCATCGGAAAAGGTGTTGCGTACGCAGCGCGCCACGGTGCTGGTCTTGCCGACTGCAAAATCCCCCAGCAAGCTGATCTTTCGGGACAGGGAGATCATGGTTTCACCGGTGAAGGATAGGGTTGGATCGTGACCACAGCAGTGCGCGCGCGCATAGACTGCGGCAATGCGAACGCCGCGTCCTGGTTGACCGCAATGGTGGAAGGAAAATGCAACACAGCCGCCAGTCGGCTGGCCAGCCACTCGGCACGCTGCTGGCGAAGCCCACGGTTCTGGTCGAGGGTACCGGTTTCATCGGTCTGGCCGGCAGTCTCCAGATGAAAGGCAATCTGGGACGCGGCGCCGATCTGTTCGAGGGACTGCAGTTTCCGGCCCATCTCGGTCAATGTTTCTTCCCACGACTGGTCCGGTGCCACTGTGCCTTTCACAAAGGCGATATTCATCGCTTCGATGGCGGCAATAGCCGCATCGATCTGCGGCTTTTGCGGGTAGGACAGGCCCTCGTGGTCGAGGCCGGTGACGCCGGGTGTCGACAACGGTGTAGCCAGCGCGCGATGCCAGTCGGGAAATGCGACCGAGCCGGTCAACTGGATCAGGCCATCGGCATAGGGCATTTTTACTTTGTCGGCAGGAAGATGCAGGGCCTGGGCGACGCGGCGCTGCACCAGTTGCGGCTCCAGCGAAACGAATGGACGTGTCCGCATGTCCACTTCCACACCCGGATGATGCCGCGCAATCCACGCATGCGGATCGGTGGCCAACGGATCCTGCAGGCCTTCAATGCGCAATGTGCCGCGCTGATGGTCATCGAACGTGGAAATCACCAGGCCCGGTATTGAATCCAGATGCTGGCGGATGGCATCAGCCCGCGAAGACCACCGCCAGCCAAGGAATGCGTAGGCGAGCACGCCCAGCAACACCAGCCCCACGGCAGTCCACACAAAACGGTGGTGATGCGCAGGTGTGGTGCCTTGCCTGGTTGCCCAGCGTGAATTGAGTTCGTCCAGCTGGGTTTGTTCCAACAGGCCCGCACCGGCTGCACCGGCAGACGCTGCATCACCCAGTTGTGCGCCGTAACGCGCATGCAACGCTTCGTTGAGTTCCTCCAGGCGCGTGCCGAAATCACTGGAGGCCACGCCGCGCACGAAGGCGACGAGCCGTGCCTGGGGGCCTTCGCACACCGCAAGCCGGTAGCCGCCGATGGTGGCCGAACCGAGGCCACGGCCGTCTTCATCCACGGTGACCGAATCACGCACGAACTGCTGGATGGCGGTAAACATGCCCGCCACTGCGTCAGCATCGAGGGGCGGCAGTTCGCTGGCAGTGAGGTGGCCCAGCAGCAATCCGGATTCCGGCGCGATGAGAAACAGGTGCTCCACCTGGTAGCGCGTGGTGTGCCTCAACATCACCTGCGCATACGGCGTGCCGCTGCGCCAGGCTTGCCAGCGCCACAACAGCGCGCGTGGACTGAAGGTGTCGCTGAGCGCGCGATCCAGATCGTCGGCCATCTGCCGCAGGGCATCGCTCAGCGAACTGCGGATCGCCGGCCCGATGATCGGATACACCGCCTGGACCACGGTTTGCGGGCGGCGACGCACCGCCATTTCCAGCGAATCGATACTCGCTTCCGACAGTACGTTGGCTAGTCGCGAATGCGTGCCGCGTCGAATACTGGCTTCGATGTCTTCGGCCAGCAGATCCGGCACGCGCTCGAAGCGCGCGGTGGCCTTGTGCACGCTGTCCTGCAGCGCGTCCATGCGGTCGCGCTCGTGTTGCAGCAACAATTGGCGAAGGCGCTCGTATTCGCCGTTCATGCGCGGTCGCCCCTCAACCGCTCTTTGAAGCGTCCTGGGTACCACGT
>JBDTZK010000028.1:0-10638 GCA_040005195.1 Pseudoxanthomonas sp. | reverse complement strand
CGTTAGACCAGGTTTTCGGCTCCTGGGCACAGGCGCAAGCCAAGCATTTCGCCGATGGCGGCGTGTTTGACCAGATCCAGGCGGAGCGGTAGTTGACTTCAGCAACCGCAGTGTCGGTGTCCCGGGTGCGTCGCAAACGCATCGTGCCCGGTTTTGGTTTGAGCCTGGGCATCACGTTGGTCTGGCTGGGTTTGATCGTGCTGATTCCGCTGGCGGGATTGTTCATGCATGCCGGCGGGCTTGGCTGGAAAGGTCTTTGGCACATCTGGACAGAGCCGCGCGTACTGTCATCGTTGAAGCTCAGCTTCGGCACTGCGTTTGCAGCGGCGGCATTCAACGCGCTGATGGGGACGCTGGTTGCCTGGGTATTGGTGCGTTACCGGTTTTCTGGCAAGCGCATTTTCGACGCGATGATCGACCTTCCGTTCGCACTGCCTACCGCCGTGGCCGGCATCGCGTTGACGGCGTTGTATGGGCCGAACGGCTGGATTGGACGGTGGTTCGAAGCCGTCGGCATCAAGATTGCCTATACACCGTTGGGCATCACGCTTGCGCTGGTGTTCGTGGGACTGCCGTTTGTGGTGCGCGTGGTGCAGCCGGTGCTGGGTGAAGTGGAGCGCGAGCTTGAAGAGGCTGCGGCCACGCTGGGGGCCAGTCGCTGGCAAACCGTGGTGCGCGTGGTCATGCCGGTGTTGTGGCCTGCAATCCTGGCCGGTTTCGGGCTTGCGTTCGCACGTGGCGTGGGCGAATACGGTTCGGTGATCTTCATTGCCGGCAACTTGCCCGGCGTCACCGAGATCGCACCGCTGCTGATTACCTTCCGTCTGGACGAATACGATTACGCCAGCGCCACGGCCATTGCCTTGGCAATGTTGCTGTTGTCGCTGGCGATGCTGCTGGTCATCAACACTCTGCAGTCGAAACTCGCGCGGCGGGGGCGCTAGGATGAGCGAGCCCACCGTTGCCATGATCGCGTTTCCTTCAAAGGCAGCCTTGCTGTCTTCCAGCGAAAATTCCGGCCGCGTTGTCACTGCAGCCACCACCGAGCCACGCTGGGTGCAGGTACTTCTGATCTCGGTTGCGCTGCTGTTCCTGGCCGGGTTCCTGATGTTGCCGCTGCTGCTGGTCTTCGTGGAGGCGCTGTCCAACGGCATGCCGGCCTTCATCGCAGCGGTCACCGAGCCGGACGCACTGGCGGCGATCAAACTCACCCTGCTGGTCACGGCAGCCGTGGTGCCGTTGAACCTGGTGTTCGGCATTGCCGCTGCCTGGGCCGTCAGCAAGCATGAGTTCCGGGGCAAGCGCCTGCTGGTCAGCCTGATCGATCTGCCGTTTGCCGTGTCGCCGGTGGTTGCGGGCCTGGTATTCGTTCTGATCTTCGGCGCGCAGGGATGGGCCTGGCCGCTGATCGACCAAGGCTGGCATTTCACATTGCCTTGGCTGGACGACTACACGTTGCAGTTGCCGAAGGTCATCTTCGCCGTGCCAGGCATCGTGCTGGCGACGTTGTTCGTGACGTTTCCCTTCATTGCGCGCGAGCTGATGCCACTGATGGAGCAGCAGGGTACCGACGAGGAACTGGCCGCGCTCAGTCTGGGCGCCAGCGGCTGGCAGACATTCTGGCGCGTGACCCTGCCCAATATCCGCTGGGCGTTGCTGTACGGCGTGCTGTTGTGCAGCGCACGCGCAATGGGCGAGTTTGGCGCGGTGTCGGTGGTATCGGGCCACATCCGCGGACGCACCAACACCCTGCCACTGCATGTGGAGGTGCTCTACAACGACATCGGCCAGAACTACGGCGCTGCGTTTGCGGTGGCCTCGCTGCTGGCGGCCAGTGCCTTGATCACGCTGGTACTCAAGGCCTATCTGGAGTGGCGGCATGGCGATTCGCTGGCCGCCACTCATCGACACTGAGGACGCACCATGACCATCTGCATCGAGAACGTCAGCAAACGCTTCGGCGACTTCACCGCGCTGGACGACATCAGTCTCAACGTACGCCAGGGTGAGCTGCTTGCGTTGCTGGGACCGTCCGGTTCCGGCAAGACCACGCTGTTGCGGGTGATCGCCGGACTGGAGCATGCCGACAGCGGGCGCGTGCTGCTGGCGGGAGAAGATGCGTCGCATGCGAGCGTGCAGGCGCGCAAGGTCGGCTTCGTGTTCCAGCATTACGCCTTGTTCCGACACATGAACGTGCGCGAGAACGTTGCCTTCGGTTTGCGCGTCCGACGCGGCGACGCGCGTTGGCCGGATGCGCGTATCCGCGAGCGGGTCAGCGAGCTGCTGTCGCTGGTGCAACTGGATGGGCTGGAATCGCGCTTTCCCTCGCAGCTCTCGGGCGGCCAGCGCCAGCGCGTGGCCCTGGCGCGTGCGCTGGCAATCGAGCCGCGCGTGCTGTTGCTGGACGAACCCTTCGGCGCACTGGATGCGCAGGTGCGTAGCGACCTGCGGCGCTGGTTGCGCGAGATCCATGATCGCACCGGGTTGACCACGGTCTTCGTCACCCACGATCAGGAAGAAGCGCTGGAACTCGCTGATCGCGTAGCGATACTCCACCGCGGCCGCATCGAGCAACTTGGCAGCCCTGCCGAGACCTACGACCAGCCGGCCAGTCCCTTCGTTTATTCGTTCGTGGGCGCAGTCAATCGCTTGCCCGGCGAATGGCGGGAGGGCCGCTTGCAGGTGGCTGGCATCGATCTGCCGACCGTTCCGGGAATGCCAGGGCAGGGCGCGGTCGAGGTGTTCGTTCGCCCGGAGCATCTGCAGATCACGGAGGACAACCAGGGCTGGCCCGCGACGGTACTGTCCAGCCAGCGCAGCGGTGCCCGCCAACGTGTCTGGGCGCGATTGAATGGACATCAGGCCGAGTTGGAAGTGGAGCTGCCCGCAGGTGCAGGCCAATCCACGCACGTTACTGGTGCAGAAATCAGGCTGCGCCCTACCCATTTTGGTGTGTTTGCACGCTAGCGGCGCAGCGTCGACGGGCGCATGGAAATTTTGCTGAAACTTTATGGCGTGGGCACTTGACGAGCCTCATGCTGCGCCGCAATATCAAGTCGGTTAAAAAACCGTGAACCTGCGATTACGAAGTCGTTACAACGACTTCGGTCCGCAGCCCCAATAAGCCCCACCAGGAGAACCCGGATGAAGCCAATCAAACTCAGTTTTGCAGTCGCAGTCGTTTTGGCGGCCATGCCGCTCGTGTCTTTCGCGCAGGAAGCCGAGGTGGTGGTGGTGGAAGAAGAAGCTTCATCGCCGTTCAGTGCCACCTTCGCGGTCACCAACGACTACGTGTTCCGTGGCGTTTCCCAGACCAATGGAGACGTGGCGTTCCAGGCAGGCCTGACTTATTCGGCGCCATTCGGCCTGTATGTCGGTGTTTGGGGCTCCAACGTGGACTTCGGTGATCCGGACCCGGAAGCAGGTATACGCGGACCGAATTTTGAAGTGGATTACTTCGTCGGCTGGAACAAGGATCTGAGCGATGCCTGGAACCTTGATCTCGGCGTGACCCGCTACACCTACGAGGGCGACAGCCGGTTCTACGGCAACATCAATTCCAACGAGTACATCGCCAAGCTGACCTTGAGTTGCCCGGTCACGATTGGCGGCATCGTTGCCTATGCCGATGATTACGGCAATGCCGACATCGAATCGCTTTACACCGGCCTGTCGGCTTCCTATGACATCGGCGACAGCGGGTTCTCGCTGGGTGCCTCCACCGGCTACAACTCGTTCGAAGCTCCGGACAATGGTGGCCGCTCGGATTACTTCGATGGCTCGGTCACGCTCAGCAAGGGCTTCGGCCCCGCGACGGCCACGGTCGGTTACTACGACACCTTTGGTTCTGACGCCGATGAGCTGAAGGACGGCGCGGATATTTACGATGACCGCATCGCAGTGACGATCACCATCGCAGTGCCGTAATCGCCTGCTGCAGGTCGTGACGCAAGAAGGGTGCCCAAAGGCACCCTTCTTTTTTATCTCGATCGATAGAGGGATCGGCCTGCCAAGCGGGCTGGATCAATTCCAGCTCAGCACCACTTTGCCCGCCTTGCCCGCTTCCATAAGGTCGAAGCCCTTCTGGAAATCATCGATCGGCATCTGGTGGGTCAGCACTTTGCCCAGCGGAAAGCCGCCCAGCACCATCTGCGTCATCTTGTACCAGGTCTCGTACATCTTGCGGCCGTAAATGCCCTGTACGGTGAGGCCCTTGAAGATGATGCGGTCCCAGTCCACGCCTGCACCCTTCGGCAGTATTCCCAGCAACGCGATCTTGCCGCCGTGGTACATGCAATCCAGCATGTCGTTGAATGCGGCCGGGTTGCCGCTCATTTCCAGGCCCACGTCGAAGCCTTCCATGTGCAGGTCGGCCATCACGTCTTTCAAGGACTGCTTGGCCACGTTGACCACGCGCGTGGCGCCCATGTCGGCAGCAAGCTTGAGCCGGAAATCATTGACATCGGTGACCACTACATTGCGTGCGCCGATGTGCTTGCAGATGCCGGCGGCGATCACCCCGATAGGACCGGCACCGGTGATCAGCACGTCTTCACCGACCACGTCGAATTCCAGCGCGCAGTGCGTGGCATTGCCGTAAGGGTCGAAAAATGCCGCCAGCTCACTCGGAATCTGGTCGGGAATCGGCCACAGGTTGCTGGCCGGCATCACCATGTATTCGGCGAAGGCACCATTGCGGTTCACGCCGACACCTACGGTGTTCGGGCAGAGGTGCGGACGACCGCCGCGACAGTTGCGGCAATGGCCACAGACGATATGCCCCTCGGCCGAGACGCGCTGACCAACCGCGTAACCCGTAACCGCTGAACCCAGTTCAGCGATGCGGCCGACGAATTCATGGCCGATGGTGAGCCCGGGGGTGATCGTGCGCTGACTCCACTCGTCCCACAGATAGATGTGCAGGTCGGTACCGCAGATCGCGGTCTTCTCCAGCTTGATCAGCACTTCATTGGGGCCGGGCTGCGGCACGGGGACCTGTTCCATCCAGATGCCCTTGCCGGCTTCGCGCTTGACCAGTGCTTTCATCGTTTGCGCCATGACGGTGCAGACCCTGCCGTTGAGAGAGGGCGCGAATTATACGCCGCGGACCATGAGGACCCCTGGCGCACCCTGCCATAAGTCATGGGTGTGGCGCAGATCACCCTCGTTACAATTGGAAGTCCATGATCTGCAAGGAATTGCCTGTGCGCGCTAACCTGCTAGCCGTGTCTTTCGCTGCCGCCTTCGCGTCCTGCACGGGCGCTGCCCTTGCCGCAGAAGGGATGTGGGTGCCGCAACAACTGCCAGAGATTTCCGGGCCCTTGAAGAAGGCCGGCCTGAAGCTCAGCCCGAAGCAACTGGCCAACCTGACCGGCGACCCGATGGGCGCCGTGGTGGCATTGGGCGGCTGCACCGCCAGCTTCGTGTCACCAGGCGGTCTGGTGGTCACCAACCACCATTGCGCCTATGGCGCCATCCAGCTGAACTCGACCACCGAAAACAACCTGATCAAGCAGGGCTTCAATCCGGCCACGCCTGCGGAAGAAGTCAGTGCCGGCCCCAATGCGCGTATCTACGTGCTGGATTCGATCCGGGACGTCACGACGGAGGCGAAGGCGGCCATCATTTCGGCAGGCGACGATCCGCTGGCGCGAACGCGTGCGCTGGAAGCCTTCGACAAGCAAGTCGTGGCCGTATGCGAGGTCGAGGCCGGCTTCCGCTGCCGGTTGTTCAGTTTTTCAGGCGGCAATACCTATCGTTTGTTCCGCAACCTGGAAATCAGGGACGTGCGCCTGGCGTATGCGCCGCCATCAGGCATTGGCAAGTACGGCGGGGACATCGACAACTGGATGTGGCCGCGCCACACCGGCGACTTCGCGTTCTACCGCGCGTACGTGGGCAAGGACGGCAAGCCCGCCGCATATTCCGCGGATAACGTGCCGTATGCGCCGAAGCATTGGTTGAAGCTGGCCGACAAGCCGCTCGGCGCGGGGGATTTCGTGATGGTTGCAGGTTACCCGGGCCGCACCGACCGCTATGCGCTGGTGGCGGATTTCGAGAACACCGCCAGTTGGACTTATCCGACCATAGGCAAGCACTACAAGCAGCTGATTGCCCTGGTGGGGGCCGCGGGCAAGAACAACCCCGATATCCAGGTCAAATACGCCAGCACCATGGCGGGCTGGAACAACACCAGCAAGAACTACGAAGGCCAGCTGACCGGCTTCCAGCGTATCGATGCTGCCGGCACCAAGCATGCCGATGAAGACCAGATCCTGGCGTGGCTGCGTGGTCGTGGCGCGCAGGGCGCTGCGGCACTGGCAGCGCATCAGCAGCTGATCGATCTGGCCGAACGCGCCAAGGCGACGCGCGAGCGCGACTTCATCGTGGGCCAGCTCAACAACACCGCCATGCTGGGTTCTGCGATTCAGGCCTACCGTTTGTCGATCGAAAGGGAAAAGCCCGATGCACAGCGCGAGTCCGGCTACCAGCAGCGCGACCTGCCTACTCTGGAAGGTGCGCAGAAGCAGCTGGAGCGTCGTTACGTGCCGGCGATGGATCGCCAACTGCAGCAGTACTGGTTGCAGGAATACGTGCAACTGCCTGCCACGCAACGACTAGCGCCGATTGACAAATTCCTGGTGGGCAACAAACAACAGAACCTCACCCGCGCACTGGATCGCCTGTCCAAGACCACGCTGGGCAGCGCCGACGTACGCCTGAAGTGGCTGAAGGCCGACCGCAAGGAATTCGAGTCCAGCAATGATCCGGCCATCCAGTACGCCGTGGCGGTGATGCCATCGCTCCTGGCTCTGGAAGAACAACGCAAGACGCGCGCGGGCGAGTCGTTGCTGGCGCGGCCGGTGTACCTGCAGGCAGTGGCGGACTATCGCAAGAGCCAGGGTGAATTCGTCTATCCGGATGCCAACTTGTCTTTGCGCATCACCTTCGGCAATGTCGTGGGCTATCAACCCAAGGACGGTGTGGGCTACACGCCGTTCACCACCGTGGAAGGCGTGGCAGCCAAGGCCACAGGCGTGGAGCCGTTCAACGCACCGCAAGCGTTGCTGGATGCGGTCAAGGCCAAGCGCTACGGGGGGTTGGAAGACAAGCGCCTGGGCACGGTGCCAGTGAATTACCTGTCGAACCTGGATATCACCGGCGGCAACTCGGGTTCGCCGGTGCTCGACGCACACGGCAAGCTGGTCGGTCTGGCCTTCGACGGCAACTGGGAGTCGGTGAGTTCCAACTGGGTGTTCGACCCCACGATGACACGCATGATCTCGGTCGATGGGCGCTACCTGCGATGGATCATGCAAGAGGTCTATCCCGCGCCGCAGCTGCTCAAGGAAATGGGCGTGGTCCGCTGACCAGCAGGCACATCCACTGCGGCCTTGGCGACGGTGGCGGTATCATTCGCTCCCGTCGTCGTTGCAGCCTGCCGCAACGGGCGGCCCATTCCCCAAGACCGGATCAATCCACGCATGCGCATCCTGCTTGCCCGCCATGGCGAAACGCCATGGAACGCTGAAGGCCGTTACCAGGGCCAGATCGATATTCCGCTTTCGCCCATTGGCGAGTCACAGGCGACCGAGCTGGGCAAGCGCCTTGCGCACATGCGCATCACCCGTGCCGTGGCCTCGCCGCTGTCACGCGCACGCCGTACCGCAGAGTTCGCGCTGGGCGAAGCGCGGGCACCAATGCTGACCTTTGATGCCGACCTGCAGGAAATTGCGCACGGTGAATGGGAAGGCCTGCTCGCAAGTGAAATACACGAAAAAGATCCTGCACTGCTGCGTGCCTGGCGCGAGGAACCTGAAACCGTGTTGATGCCGGGAGGCGAATCCCTGCATCAGGTGCTGGACCGTTCGTGGCAGGGCCTGGTCCGTGCGGCTCAAGGCCTGGGTGATGACGACACGTTGCTGGTGGTGGCGCATGACGCGGTCAACCGCGTGATCCTGTGCCGCATCCTCGGCTTGCCGCTGTCCCGGCTGTGGAGCTTCCGCCAGGCACCGACCACGCTCAATCTGCTGGAAGGCCCGGACGTGGACCATCTGGATATCGTCCGCCTCAATGACTGCTCGCACCACACGCCGTTCTTTGGCGAAGCGGTGCATCGGGCGCTGTAAGGCCGTGGCACGCACGCTGCAGGACTGGCTCGAATACATCGAGCAACAACACCCGAAATCGATTGAGCTCGGTCTGGAGCGCACGCGCGAGGTGGCCGGTCGACTTTCGCTGGCCAAGCCCGCGGCGCAGGTGATCACCGTCGGTGGCACCAATGGCAAGGGCTCCACGGTGGCGTTCATCGAAGCCATCGGGCATGCGGGTGGGCTAAGCGTCGGCACCTATACCTCGCCGCACCTGCTGCGTTACAACGAGCGCGTGCGTATCGAAGGCCACGACGTTGACGATGCTGCATTGATTCGCGCGTTCGAAGCGGTCGAAACCGCGCGCGGTGACACGCCGCTGACCTATTTCGAATTCGGCACGCTGGCGGCGTTGTGGCTGTTCCAGCAATCCGCACTTGATCTGCTGGTGCTGGAAGTCGGACTCGGCGGTCGCCTGGATGCGGTGAATATCGTTGATGCCGATGTCGCGGTCATCACCACGGTTGATATCGACCACGTCGACTGGCTGGGGACTGACAGGGAAACTATCGGTTTCGAGAAAGCAGGGATCGCACGCGCCTGGAAACCGCTGGTGCTGGGTGAGATCGATTCACCTTCCAGTGTATTGCGCCACGCCTATGCCATTGGTGCCAACGCGATTCGTGCCGGCAGTGACTTTTTCCATGAAGCAGTTGACGCCACCCATTGGCGCTGGCGCGATGCGGGTTTCGCAATAGAGTTGCCTGTTCCAACGCTCGCAGCGCCGGTCCAGCGCGCGAATGCCGCAACCGCCATTGCTGCGTTGCGCGCGCTGGATGTGGAAATTCCTCTGGCAGCGTTCGCACAGGGTGTCGAATCCGCGATGCTGCCAGGGCGCCTGCAGCGCTTCGAATTGCAGGGCATACCGGTCATCGTGGATGTCGGCCACAACCCGCAGGCTGCACGTGAACTTGCGGAGTGGCTTCGGGCCGTCCCCGTGCACGGCCGCACACTCGCCGTATTCGCTGCACTGGCGGACAAAGATGTGGCGGGCGTGACCGAAGCCCTGGAGGGCGAAGTCAGTGTGTGGTTTCTTGCCGGCATTGCTGGCGTCGGCGTGCGTGGACAGACGGCGGATGCCCTGGCCGGGAAATTGTCCGCTTCCAGCGCGGCGAAGGGATCGCGCTACCTCAATGTGGGACTGGCACTGCAAGCGGCCCGCGCGCTTGCGCAAGATGATGATCGGATCCTGGTATTCGGATCGTTTCATACGGTCGTTGATGCACTGGCGATCCTGCATTCAGGTCAATGACGGGGAAGCGGTTTCATCGCATCGTATAATTCACGTGGCATTCCCGCCGCGTCGTTTTGCGAGCCTGTATGGATACCGCACTCAAGCAACGCCTGATTGGCGCCGTTGTCCTGGTCGCGCTGGCGGTGATCTTCCTGCCGATGCTGATCAAAGGGCCTGCCCCGGACAGTGGGGTTTCAGACGTTCCACTGGACGTGCCTGCGACACCGGGCGGGCAGTACGAAACACGTGAGCTGCCACTGGTGGCGCCAGGTAATGCACCCGCAGGTGGCGTGGTGGGCATGGGCGGCGGCACACCCGTGCCAACTGCAGCGCCATCATCCAGTGAGGCCGTTCCGTTGGGTGCAGCGCCAGCTGCCGCGGGCGCCATGCTGCCGGCCAGCACCGCAGGCGGCAATTTCGCGGTCAATTTCGGCGCGTATGCAACGCCGGCCGATGCCGATGCAGTGATCGCACGATTGAAGCAGTCGTCGCTGGCCGCGTTCCGTGAGCCCACGACGATCAGCGGTCGAAGCGCTTATCGCGTTCGCATCGGACCTTATGCCGAACGTGCCGATGCCGAAGCGGCTCGCCTGAAGGCCTCGCAGGTCCGCAGCGACGTCAAGGCCCAGGTGGTCACGCTGGATGCTGCCACCGCCACGCCTGCCCCGACCGCGCCTGCGGCTTCGGTGGCACAGGCCGCCGCCGTCACGGCGCCGGTGACCACGCAGGCGTTGCCGCCGGAGCCTGCGAAGCCCACGCCCGTGGCAACGACTGCTCCCAAGCCGGCTGCAGTGGTGCCGAAACCCGTGGTCGCCGTGCCCAAACCCACCGTACCTGCCGTCACCAAGCCAGTGGAAGCGCCGAAACCCGCCGCTTCCAACGTAGGTTTTGCAGTGCAGCTGGGTGCTTTTTCCCAGGCTTCCGATGCCAATGCCATGCGCGACAAATTGCGCGCGGGTGGTTTCAGCGCGTTCGTTGAAGACGTGAAAACCGACAAGGGCACCTTGAGTCGCGTCCGCGCAGGACCGGTGGCCAGTCGCGCAGATGCTGATCGGCTGAAGGCCCAGATCGCAGCCAAGGTGGGTATCAACGGCATGGTGCGTCCGCATCCGTGATCGGTTGACGGGCGAGTATCTCTGGCGTGTTCACACGCGCCAGTGATCGTCGTGGCCTTTAAGCGTTCCTCACGCATCAGCCTCACGGGAGCCGGTGGATGATCGACATCGTGCTGCTGATCATCCTGGGTGGGTCAAT
>JBDTZK010000374.1:0-3160 GCA_040005195.1 Pseudoxanthomonas sp. | reverse complement strand
CGAAGAAAGGCGCGTCTTTTTTCTTCAACGCGTCCAGCAGGGCCAGCAGGATGATGTGCTTGAGGACATCGGCATGGTTGCCGGCGTGGAAGGCGTGGCGGTAGTTCATGGGTAACAGGATAGCCGGTATCCTGCGGGGCATGCCCGTGATCCTCATCGCCGAAGACGAACCTGCCATTGCCGACACGGTGTTGTATGCACTGCGCAGCGAAGGCCTGGAAGCCGAACACTGCGTGCTGGGTCGCGACGTGGTGCCGCGCGTGCGTGCGGGTGGCGTGGATGTGGTGGTGCTGGATGTGGGCCTGCCTGATGGCAGCGGTTTCGACGTGTGCCGGGAACTGCGCAGCTTCAGCGAAGTGCCCGTGATCTTCCTGACCGCACGCAACGACGAAATCGACCGTGTGATCGGGCTGGAACTGGGCGCGGACGACTACATGGCCAAACCCTTCTCGCCACGGGAACTGGTGGCGCGCGTGCGTGCACGCCTGCGACGCAGCCAGGCGGATATTGGGGTGACGAAAGCTCAGGAGGTAGCTAAAGCATTGCCAACGGGCGAGTTCGAGGTGGATCAGGAAGGGCACCGCATCCGCTTTCGAGGCAAGGCGCTGGAACTCACCCGCTATGAGTACGTGTTGTTGGCGGCACTGCTGCAGCGCCCCGGTGCAATCCTGAGTCGTGCACAGTTGATGGACCGTGGCTGGGACAGTGATGCCGACAGCGCAGACCGCACCATCGATACCCATATCAAGACCTTGCGTGCGAAGTTGCGCAAGGCGGGCGCCAATGACGACCCCATCCGCACCCATCGTGGCCTTGGCTACGCGCTGGAGATCTGATGCGCCTGGGCTTGCGACTGTTCCTGGGGTTCTTCCTGATCGTTGGCCTGTCAGCGTTCTTCGTGATGCGTGTGTTCGTCAACGAAGTAAAGCCGGGCGTTCGCCAGGCCATGGAATCGACCCTGGTCGATGCCGCCAACGTACTGGCGGTGATGGCGGCGGATGACATGAAGGCCGGGCGGATTGCCACGGGTGACTTCGTGCGCGCGCTCGGCCAGGCCCAGCGCCGCGACCTGCGTGCCACGGTGTGGCAGTTCCCCAAGCGCCGGATCGATTACCGCATCACCATCACCGACCTGCATGGCATCGTCGTCTACGACTCCGAAGGCCAGGACCTGGGGCGCGACAACTCGCGCTGGAACGATGTCTACCTCACCTTGCGGGGTGAATACGGCGCGCGCTCCAGTCCGGCCCATCCTGGGGATACCGCCCGCACGGTGATGCACGTGGGCGCACCCATACGCGATGGCGACCAGCTGATCGGCGTGCTCAGCCTGGCCCAGCCCAACTCCAGCATCGATCCTTTCATTGAAGCCAGCCAGTGCAGCATCATCCGCCAGGGCGCGTGGCTGATCGGCCTGTCCACTTTGATCGGCGTGCTGATCACCTGGTGGCTGATGCGCGGCATCAACAGGCTCAATGGTTATGCGCAGGCGGTCAGTGCGGGCAAGCGCGCGCCGCCGCTGCCCGCGCGCCGCGACGAGATCGGCGATCTGGGCCGCGCACTGGAAACGATGCACCACAAACTGGAAGGCAAGGCCTACGTCGAGCATTACGTGCAGGCGCTTACCCACGAGATGAAGAGTCCGCTGGCGGCCATCCGTGGCGCGGCCGAACTGTTGCAGGAACCGTTGCCTGAAGCGGATCGCCAGCGATTCACGCAGCACATCCGCACCCAGGAGCAGCGACTCACCGAAACCATCGACAAGTTGCTGGCGCTGGCGGAAGTGGAACAGCACGGCTGGCTGCAGACGCAGGAGCCCGTCGGCATCGCTGCCTTGCTCGCGCAATCGGCCGAGAACTTCACCGCACGTCTGGCGGCGTCGGGACTGGGCCTGGCAACCGAACTGCATGACCGGCAGGCCAGCGTGCAGGGCGACGCCTATCTATTGCGCCAGGCCGTGTCCAACCTGCTGGACAACGCCATCGCATTTTCGCCAGCAGGCGCGCACATCGTGCTTTCCAGCGCGGTGCGCGACGGTGTGCTGCAGATCCGCGTGAGTGATCAGGGTCCCGGCGTTCCCGATTATGCGCAGGAGCGGGTGTTCGAACGTTTCTATTCTTTGGCGCGCCCGTCGACCGGATTGCGCAGTTCCGGCCTCGGGCTGCCCTTTGTACGGGAGGTGGCACGGTTGCATGGGGGCAGCGCCGAATTGCGTAATCTCGCCACTGGCGGCGCGGTCGCCACCCTGAGCTTGCCACTCTCCTGAGCGCGGCAGCAGGTTCTGCCTGGGATGCGTGGCGCGTAACCGACTGAGAGCGCCGCGGGCAGCGCACGGTGCTGCGGAATGCCACTTCACACAGACTTCAAACTGGCCACAAATCGTTCCCACAACCGGGCGTCAGGCTGGCTCCGTGTTCAACCGGGGCTGAAAACCATGAAGTCACTCAAATTGTTGTTGCGATTCCTCACCGTCGGCGGCCTGGTGCTGCTGCTCTTGATACCACTCATGCTGATCCGCGGAGCGATCAGTGATCGGCAGCAATACCGCCAGCAGGCCAGCGAACGAGTTTCCCAAAGTATGGCGGGGCCGCAGCAGTTCATCGGTCCGTTGCGTGTGGTTCCGTACAAGGAAAAACGTGTCACCGACCTCGTTACTGACGCGGCCAAACCAATCCGCAAGACGGAAATCGTGGAAGGCTACCTGTACCAGACACCCACGACCCTGCACGTGCAGGGCAGCATGAAACCCGATACCCGGCGTATCGGCCTCTATGACGTACGTGTTTTTGAATGGCAGGCCGGTGTGGAAGCCACGTTCGAGCCACTGCCCCTTGCGGCTGTCGAGGGACGTGTATATGGCGAGCCGACGCTGGTGGTTGGACTGGCGGATGTGCGCGGCCTGGTGGGATCTCCCGACTTCAAGGTGGACGGCCAGGCAGTCGTTCTGGAGTCGGGTGCGGGCAGTCTGGAAGGGCGCATGAGCGGCATGCACGCGCGTTTGCCACAGGCGGCCGGTGCTGAGTTGCCTGCCAGCCGACTGTTAGCCAACTTCCGTCTCAATGGCACCCAGTCGCTGGGCATCACGCCCATCGCCGACAGCAACCAGATCACGATCGGATCAGCCTGGCCGCATCCGCTGTTCGGCGGCAACTTCCTGCCC
>JBDTZK010000373.1:0-3162 GCA_040005195.1 Pseudoxanthomonas sp. | reverse complement strand
GGCGTTCGATTTGAGAAGGTGACGGTCTTCGATTTCAAGAGAAAGGTAGATTCCTATGTGAATGCCTGACCCGTCCATTGGCAAGGCAAAGCGATATGTCGGAAAGGGCTTGTATTTGAGAATGACTCTCATTGCACGCTTTGAATCCCTTACTTGCAGTAGCCATGCGCGACTCCACTTACAGACTGCGATGCCCTGGCTCTCTAAATTTTGCGCCACGCCCCAGTTTGATATTCCTCAGCAACGAAAGGAGATGATTGTGGAGACCAACCTGCCCGATACCGGATCCTGGACGTCGCCAATCCTTGACGAGGAGTCGTTCGCAGCGCCACCAGTAGACATCTTTGAGAATGACGACGGCATCAACCTGCTGGCGGACCTGCCCGGCGCATCCAGGGAAACCTGGGCATCGTCAGGCGGAGCGTCTCGACCCGAATCGCCTGCGCCACTCGGCTGCCGTCATTCCGACTTCCCTCGCAAAGAGTTTGCGAAACGAGCTCAAGTCGCTCCAGCCGCAGTTCGCGCAGATCTGTTCAATGCAAAGCTCGGTGTCGCAAAGCTGTGACTTTGCCTGCTCCAGCCGGGCACGCTGAACCATGCGCAATGGAGTGAGCCCGCGCGATGACTGGACGCGGCGGTATAGAGTTCTCGGGCTGGTATTGAGGTGCTGCGCCACCAGCGTGATATCAAGATCACTCCGGGACGCATTCGCGCCAATGTAGCGTTCGAAGCGGGCGACCAGCGGATCTTCCGAGGGCGCCAAAGGCAGCATGTGGGAGAAGCTCGCCTGTCGCGTGCGGTTTGGCTCGAAGCCGATGAAGCGGGCGGTCTGCAGCGCGATCGCTCTGCCGGCGGAGCGCTCCAGCAGGTCAAATACCAGTGCCGCATAGGCAGACCCGGATCCTGCGGTGATCACGGAGCCGTCGCGCACCAGGGAGTCGTCGAACTGCCAGCGCACGCGCGGATGCATCTTGCGCAAGGGTTGCTCGAGCCACCAGCAGCCCGTTGCACTGCGGCCTTCAAGCAGGCCGGCGGCCGCGAGCAGCGAGACACCGCTGCACACGCTGGCGATCGTGACGCCCTCGCGAGCCAGCCGGGAAATGAGGGAAATCTCGCGCTCCAGCGTGGCCACCAAGGTGACAAACCCGTTGAACGAGCTGTGCCAAAGGGGAGGAACGACGAGCACATCAGGGGGAGCCCCCCGCCACCGAGGGACGTCGATCTGCACCCCGGCCGATGCGCGCACCTGGCGCTGTCCTGCGCTGAACCACGCGGCGCCAATGATCGCTGTCGTGCCTTCCTTCTTGCCAGCGGTTTCGAGCACGTGCGCCAGCTCAAATGCTTCGCGCAGCCCGGTCGACACCCAGGCTGAACAGCCTTCGTAGGCCAGAACTGCAACGCGAAGCTTTTTTGGCGTCGAAAGCATGTTGGCAGGTTTCGCCATAAAAATGGCAATTCTGCCACTTTCGCAGAGCGGGCTCAAGAGCTATCGTGCTGTGCATGACTCCCCTCCAGACCTCCGACCCCGCCGCCACGATGCGCCTGATTTTTTCTGCGGTAGAGCGCCGGGACCGCGCGCAACTTGACGCGCTCTACCATCCGCAAGTCACCTTCGTCTGGCCGGCGCCCCTGCCCTACGGAGGAACACATACCGGCGATGCGATCAAGGAAATGACTGCGCGCTTCACGCAGACATGGGATCCCTTGCAACCCGAACCCGCCGACCGCCGCCTCGATCCCGAACTGGTTGCCGCTTCACAAGGCGAAGTGGTCTTTCGCTACCTGCTCAAGGGCCGCGACAGCAGCGGACACACCCACAGCGCTGACACTCTGGCGCGCTATACCATGCAGGACGGAAGGCTTTTTCGCGCCCAGATGTACTGCTTCGAGCTCCTGGACCTCCTGACTTTTCTGGCGACGGCAAAACCGGTGGCGCCAGGGCCTTGATCACCGTGCTTCGAAGGAATCACAAACGGGCCGCACAGGATCGTCGTTCCCTGTCGCATCACGGTGATGGGGTGTCAAGCTGGCCGAAATGGCATCGCGCGGCGACGAGGCCCGCCGTGCATCAGAATTTCTTTCGTTGATGTCATAAGGAGACCGGAATGTCGAAGTCCGCATTCACCGTGAAAGTATTTGGCTACTACCTGATCGCGCTGGGCATGGCGCTCATCGTGGCGCCCAATCTGCTGCTGACCACATTCAGGCTGCCGGCCACCCCGGAGGTCTGGATCCGTGTGGTGGGCGTCGTCGTCTTCGAGCTGGGCGTGTGCTACGTCTACGCTGCCAAGTGCGAAGCAACAGCACTGTTTCAGGCCACGGTCTACGCGCGTGCATTCGTCTTTGCCGCCTTTGTGGCTTTCGCCGTCCTCGGCCTGGTCAGCCCGCTGCTCATTCTGTTCGGCGCTGCGGATCTTGCCAGCAGTGTTTGGACGCAGGTTGCACTCAGTCGGGAGCTGCGGGTCAAGCTGCCGGTACATGGTTGAACAACAGCCCTCTTGCTGACCAATCTGTGAGCGCTACTATTTTGATAGCTAACTATGTCCACTAGACGGGCACAAGCTGCATGTTTGAGGTGAAATCAGCGCCGAACCTACGCGTTCCCGCGAAACCGCTGCGCGCCCTGGCGCACGACCTCGGCCAGCAGCCGTTCCCTGGCCTGGCACTCGCGCAGCCAGCGGGCGTTGTTGGTGCCCAGCTCGGCATCCTCGCGCAGCATCTGCACGCCCGGCCCGGCGCCGAGCTTGCCGGCGTGCTCGCTGATCTTTTGCAGCGTGAGCACGATGTGGTCGCGCAGCGGCATGTGGCTGCCGGTCACCGGGTCGACGTACACCGCCTCCAGCCCGAAGCGACAGGCCTGGAAGCGGTTGTAGGTATAGACCATGTAGTCGTCTTCGTGCGGCATGAACGGCTGCTCGTGCATGAACCACGAGGCCAGTGACTGCACAAAGCCCGAGAGCGCGGCGGCGCGCTCCACCGTGAGCGGCGTGTCAAAGACGCGGATCTCGATGGTGCCGAACTCCGGCTTGGGGCGGATGTCCCAGTAGAAGTCCTTCATGCTGCGCACGACGCCGGTGCGGGTCATCTTGCGAAAGTACTCCTCGAACTCCTTCCAGCTCAGCGTGAAGGGCGCGCGGCCCGACAGCGGAAAGGCGAACACCG
>JBDTZK010000372.1:0-3163 GCA_040005195.1 Pseudoxanthomonas sp. | reverse complement strand
GGATCGCCTTGAAGCGGTTTGCTTACCAGTAGAACTGGACGCGGGCTTCGAGGATGTTGGGGTTGTCGTCGACGTTGCGGTTGACCAGCACGTTGTTATTGGCCGTGTTGGCCGCGTACGGGGTGGCGGGGGTACGGACGAAATAACGCGAGCTGTCCACCATCACGTAGTTGAGTGCGAACTTGAAGTTGGAGCGCCAGTACCAGTTCACGCCCAGCGTCCAGGTGTCCATCTCGCCGCCCAGCACGCCGGTGATGACCGAGGCCGAAGTGGGTGTGGCACCGGCCGTGGCGAAGCCGTCGTTGAGGTCCATCGTGTCGTAGCGCAGGCCCACCTGCCACATGCCCTTGCCGGGTTCGCTGGGCAACGGGGTGGTCGGCACGCCGTCCTTGTATCCCCAGGTCTCACCGGTGATGTTCCACACGCCACTGAGGTAACCGCTGGTGCCGCTGAAGTCGCGCGATTGATTGACGTTGCCGTTGTTGTAACGCTGCACGCTGGTCTTCATGTATTCGGACTGCAGCTTGAACGGGCCATGTGCCCACATCGCTTCCGCACCCCAGGTGGACTGGCGGTCGGCGTTGGTCATGTTGCCGGTGTCGACCAGGCGCAACAGGGAGAGGTCGGCGTCGGGCCGCGCGCGCAGGCGCAGGGTGTCGGCGTCGGTGTCGTAATCCACGTACGACAGGCCCAGGTGCAGGATGTTGCCGGACTCGTTGACCGGTGCCCAGTTGCCGCGGAAGCCGTAGCCGGAGCCATGGGCCAGGTTGCGGGTCAGTTCACGGCCGAAATAGCTGCCGGTGATTCCCCAGTTCTTGTCTGCGTAGCGATAAGCAATACCGGTGCGCCGTGCGACCGCGAAGGTATTGGTCACCATCGCCTTGGAAATGAAGTCGTTGTTCTTGGTGCTGGACAGCTCTTCCATGCTGTTGGGCTGCTTGTATTGACCCACCTGCAGGAAGTGGTTGCCATTGCCGCCAATTTTGTACTTGATGTTGGTGTCCAGGAACTTGTTGGCCTTGGCGTCGTAGCCCAGCACCCACTCGTAGTTACCCGGGCCTTTGCCTTTCAACACGATTTCCGCGCGACGCAGATCGAATTCCGAGTCGGCGCCATCGCCGCCGTTGGTGGTGGTGGTGCCGGCATTGAGGTCGGAAAAATCGTTGTCGTACCAGTTGCCGTCGGCCTGGATCAGGCCCTCGAATGAGATTTCCGAACCGCCGATGACATCGACGGCAATTTCGGCATGTGCAGCCGGCACGATCAGCGCGGTGAGCAGGGCAAGGGACAGGGTGGAGTGGGACAGTTTCATGGGAAAGCCCTTCGGGCGTGGGAAGATGCCGCGCAGGCTAATGCGTGAACTTTGCGTTATTGTGACAAAGCTGTCTTATTTCGTCTGGATGACGAACAAATGACTGTCCGGCGGTGAAATCGGCTGTCGCAAGCTTGGCGCTCGCCGTTTTTTTGCAGGCGGTTTTGCCCCTTCCCCGTCGCGAACTGCGCCGTTTCCAGCAAGCTTCCACACCCATGACCGACATCATCATCTATCACAACCCGGACTGCGGCACTTCCCGCAACACGCTGGCAATGATCCGCAACGCCGGCATCGAGCCGCATTTGATCGAATACCTGAAGACACCCCCGAGCCGTGCCATGCTCGTAGGGCTGGTGCAGCGCATGGGTATTCCAGTGCGTGCATTGTTGCGTGAAAAGGAAGCGTTGGTTGCCACGTTGGGCCTGGCTGATCCGTTGCTGGGCGATGAAGTGTTGCTGGATGCGATGCTGACACACCCCGTGCTGATCAATCGTCCGCTGGTGGTTTCGCCGCTGGGCGTTGCATTGTGCCGGCCTTCCGAACGCGTGCTGGCGCTGTTGCCGTCGCCGCAACACCAGGCATTCGCCAAGGAAGATGGCGAGGTCGTTGTGGATGCCTCAGGCCAGCGCGTGCGTTGACAGCGGTACGGGATCGCCCGGCGTTTTTTGCTTGAATCGGCAGAGGTCGCGGATCATGCAATGCGGGCAGTCCGGCTTGCGCGCCTTGCACACGTAACGACCGTGCAGGATCAGCCAATGATGCGCATGCTGTTGGAAGTCGGCAGGTACTACCTTCATCAGCTTGTCCTCCACCGCACGGACATCTTTTCCCGGCGCAAGGCCGGTGCGGTTGGAGACGCGGAAGATATGCGTGTCCACTGCAATGGTGGGCTCGCCAAAGGCGGTGTTCATCACCACGTTGGCAGTTTTGCGGCCGACGCCTGGCAGCGCTTCCAGTGCAGCGCGCGTGTGCGGTACCTCGCCTGCATGGTGCTCGACCAGGATGCGGCAGGTGGCGATGACGTTCTTCGCCTTGGCGTTGAACAGGCCGATGGTAGCGATGTAGGATTTCAGTCCTTCCTCGCCCAGGGCCAGCACGGTGGCAGCAGTGTTGGCGACGGGGTAGAGGCGTCGGGTGGCCTTGTTCACCCCGACATCCGTGGCCTGCGCAGACAGGATCACCGCCACCAGCAGTTCAAAAGGCGTTGAATAGTCGAGTTCGGTCTTCGGGTGCGGGTTGAGTTCGGCGAGTCGCGAGAATAACTCGCGAACCTCCTCGGGTTTGAGTGTCCTGGACAGCCCTTTTTTTCTTGGAAGGGATGTTTCCACAGGCTCGTTACCAATGGGCTTTTCTTCGCCGATGCACACGCTGTTTATTTTATTTTTCACTTCGTTCCACGCTCTGCAGCCTTGGCTTTGGCGCGCGCGAGGATCAGAGCGGCGGCAGGCGGAAGGGTGTTTCTGGTTTGCGCTGGCATGCTGGCTGCGCGCCTGGTTTCGCGTTCGGCCGTGCGACGTGCAAGACGTGCCTGGCGTGCCAGGTAACGATCCCGCGCGGCCCATTGGCCAGTCAGCTGCTGCTGCATGCTTACAAGCGCGGCCGCTTGCGTGGTGTCGCAGTGTGGGCAGGGCAGGTAGTGCATCAGGCCGGCGTTGATCGCTGCATCGATGTCATTCGACTGAAGGAATGCGAATAGGGCAGCGCCTTGGGCGCAATCATGGTCAAGCGCTTCGCTCACCCTCAACGACCCGTGAAAACCGCTTTGCGACGTTCGAGGAACGCCTGCGTACCCTCGCGCATGTCTTCGGTGGAAAACATCAGGCCAAACTGTGCGCTTTCATACTGCAG
>JBDTZK010000371.1:0-3172 GCA_040005195.1 Pseudoxanthomonas sp. | reverse complement strand
TTCCGCGGTTGGTGGCTACGGCATTGTCGAAAATAGAACAGGGATGTTTGAACGAGCAGTCCCTGGAGGAGCTGGCGGCCTCGCTCGGGGTTTCGTCGCGCCACTTGCGGCGATCGATCGAAGCGCAGGTGGGCGTATCGCCGGTGATGCTCGCGCAAACGCGCCAGCTCGCGCTCGCCAAGCAGCTGCTCCACGATACGAATTTGCCGATGGCCGAGATCGCGCATGCGTCGGGCTTCGCGAGCATTCGTCGGTTCAATTCGCTCGTGCAAGCGCGGTTCGGTCGCTCGCCGACGTCACTGCGCAAGGCGCACGGGGAATCTGAAAAGCGCGGTACGTTCACGCTGCGTCTGGACTACCGACCGCCGTTCGATTGGCAGCATATGCTGCAATTTTTAGGCGATCGCGCGATGTTCGGGGTGGAGCGCGTGGAAGGCGACACCTACTACCGCACCGTAGCGTTCGGAAAAATCGCCGCCGAGATCCGTGTAACGAATGATGCCGCGCGTTCGCGCCTCGTCACCGAGGTGCCGGTCGAGCTCGCGCCGCTCGCGATGCAATTGTCGACGAAATTGAGGCAGCTGTTCGATCTCGATGCGCGGCCCGATGTGATCGAAAAGCATCTCGCGAAAGATCCGTTTCTCGGACCGATCGTGAAGCGCCAGCACGGCACGCGGGTTCCGGGCGCGTTCGATCCATTCGAAAATGCCATTCGCACCGTGCTCGGTCAGCAGGTGACGGTGGCCGGCGCAACAACACTCGCGAAACGCGTAGTCGAAAAATTTGGCAGACAGGTCGCGCTCACTACGCAAACGGCCAAAGAAGGATCACCGTATGGGGCGGGTTCGCTCCGGTCTCGAATCGGCTGGATTTTCCAGCCTCCCGATGTGATCGCAGCCGCCTCGCTCGCCGACGTTCGCGCGATCGGCATGCCCGAAGCACGTGCCAAAACACTGATCGCGCTCGCGACCGGCATTCGTGACGGCAAAATCATTTTGGAACCTGGCGCCGACGCCGAAGTCGCGATCGCAGCCATGAATGCGGTGACTGGCATCGGCAATTTCACGTCACACGTCGTCGCGATGCGCGCGCTCCGTTTCGCCGATGCATTTCCCTCGAGCGACCTCGGCGTTCGCAAATCTCTAGGCTCCAAATCAGCGCGCGCTCTCGAAGAAAAGTCCGAGGCGTGGCGACCCTGGCGCGCCTACGCAGTCATTCATCTCTGGAGGAATTCCCATGGAAACGGTGGTTGAAATGTCGAAGCATGCGAAGCAAAGCGACACGCGCGTGATCAAGACGAAGACGATTTCGTCGCCGGTTGGAGATCTCGTTCTCTATGCAACAGATGACGCGTTGATCGCCGCACAAATGGTCAATCAGAAGCACGCGATTGATCTCGACGCCGAGACCGTGCGCCGGCCGCATCCGATCCTGGATTCCGCGGTGCGCGACTTTACAGCCTACTTCTCGGGCAATCGTGCGCCGGTGAAGACACCACTCGCAGCGAAGGGCACGGCGTTCCAACAGCTGGTGTGGGCAGCGCTGCGAACCATCCCGTTCGGTGAGACCTGGTCGTACGCGCAGCTCGCAAAGAAAATCGGCAAGCCGAACGCGGTGCGCGCCGTGGGGACCGCGAATTCACGAAATCCGATCGCGATCTTGGTGCCGTGTCATCGCGTGATTTGCGCAAGCGGTGCGCTCACCGGCTATGCGGGCGGCATCGACAAGAAAGAATGGCTGCTCGCGCACGAGGCAAAGCAACAAAAGCTGCTCGGCTGACGTCGTCGCGCGCTACGCGCCGAGCGGACCGCCCGGGTTTTTCGGGGCGATTTCCGTGCGAACACGGTCGTTGCGCGAAGAGCGTTCGAGCGCTTCGAGCCGTTTCGTAGTCTCGGCGTGAAATGCACCGAGCTCGCGAATGAGCGACTCGATGCCGACCTCGTTCTTCAAGTTCACGCGAAAATCGGTCTCGGCTTGCGCGCGATCTTTCAGCGTTTGGCGGTTTTGGCTCATGACGATGAGCGGGCCTTGGAGCGCGACCAAGATCGCGAGTGCGAGGTTGTAAAATTGGTACGGGTAGTCGTCGAACTTGAAGTGGCTGCTGTTGAGGATCACCCAAAGCACGGTCATTCCCAGCAAAAACAAGATGAATGACCAGCTTCCGTTCAGATCGGCGACGCGGTCGGCGAGGCGCTGACCCAACGTGAAATTCTCTTCGATCTCTTTGACGACGTCCTTGGCAGCGCGCTCACCGAGCATCGCGTTCGTGACGCGCAAACGCTCGGCCATCTCGCTCAAAATCGCGAAGGCGGCGGTCTTGGATTTCGAGAGCTGCCCAGCAAACTCATCGCGTGTGAGCTCGAGCAAAACTGCGTCGACCGTAGCTTCGACGCTGGCACTGCGCGGTTTGGCGTCGAAGAGTGAAAGCTCGCCGAAGTATTCGCCGGTGCGCACGTCTTTGAGCACGACCCGCGGTGAATCTTTGTCGGTGGGCGGCAAGAAAATCTGAACCGCGCCCGAGAGCACGATGTACATCGCGTTTCCCGAGTCGCCCTTCGAAAAAACGAGCTTGCCCTCGGGAACGCTGCGTTCGGTCAATCGTTCGCCGAGCGCTTCACGATCTTCGTCGGAGAGCCCTTCGAACATCGGAACTTCGGCGAGCAGATCGGCGTGTCGCATGCGAGTCGAGGTTAGCCGGAGATCGTGCGATGCTGCGCGCGAAAATGCCCGCCTGGTTGAACGATCTATTGCCCATCGTGATTTTGCTCGTCGTCGTGGCGCTCGTCGTCGCGCGACTACCCAAAGTCGACCTCGGTCACAGTCCCGCATACCTGCGGCGCCGCGTGCGAAATTGGATCACCGTCGGCCTCACGTACGCCTTCCTTTATATGGGGCGCTACAACTTGACGGTGTGCGCCACTGCGCTCGGCTCGCGCATGACGAACCGCGAGTTCGGGACCATCCTCGCGTGGGGCTCGGTGACCTACGGCCTTTCGTTTTTGATCAACGGCCCGCTCACCGATCGCTTCGGCGGACGCAAGACGATCATCTTGAGCGCGGCCGGCTCGTCGATCATGAACGTTGCGATGGGCGTGATGCTGGCGACCACCGACAAGGCCGTGAATCTCGTCGTGCCGTTCTCGATTCTCTATTCGCTCAACATGTATTTCCA
>JBDTZK010000027.1:0-10699 GCA_040005195.1 Pseudoxanthomonas sp. | reverse complement strand
GTCGCGGTTCGCGCCAGGGCGGTTGAGGCATACGACCGATGCGCACTCGGTCAATCCGTAGCCTTCGAATACCGGCAGTCCGACTGCGCGAGCGCGCGCCATGAGCGCTGGGCCCACGCGTCCGCCACCGACGGCGAGGTAACGCAGCGAGGCCGGCATCGAGACACCCTGCTCGGCCACCATGACCAGCGCCAGCAGCAACTGGGGAACCAGAATTGCGCTTTCGGGCTGGTAGCGATGCAGGCAGCGGAGCAGGGCGGGTACGTCCAGCCCCGCCGCGCCTGTGTAACCGATCTCGGCAAGCGACGGCAGGACTATCTGCGCATCAGCCAGAAGCGTCGCGTACAGCCCGGCTACGTTCTCCAGCAGAGTGGACAGCGGCATCAGGCACAAGTGGCGGCGTGGCGCGATGGCCGACGATGCTTGTACCAGCGAACCGGCCACGTCGGTCAAGGTGTCCGCACTCAGGCATACGCCTTTGGGACGGCCCGTAGTGCCAGACGTGTAGGTAATGCAGGCGGTCCCCACCGGCAGTACCGCCTCTGAAAAACGGGTGACGCGCCAGCGCTCCAGCTTGCCCTCATCAAGCACGCCCGCGAGCGCCTCGACGCCTTGGGGTGTCGGCGCGCCCTGGGCGGTGATCACGCACTGTGCGCCGCTGGAACTCAAAGCATGAACGACCTGGTTGGGAGAGAAGAACGTGGGCAATGGCACGTGCACTGCGTTGATCTGGCGCAGCGCCAGGTCGAGCACCAGCCACTGCACGCCGTTATCCAGCTGGCTGGCTGCCCGGCTGATGCCTGCCTGATCAAGATGTTCAGCCATGCGCTTGACCCGATCGGAAAGCGACACATCACTCAGCGTGCCGTCAGCCGTCACGACCCGGGCTTTGTGACCTCGAAGGGCACGCAGCAGGAGAGATGGGGAGCCGTTCACAGGCCGCACGCCATGGCAAGGACGGAGCCGTCCAACGGTACTTCGGTGGGCTCGATCTTCATCTGTCGCTGCAGGTAGGCATGGCCTGCTACAACGTCACCACAAACCACCTTGGGCTGGGAGTCGTAGTAGCTCCCCCATTGGAGCCCATCCTCTCCAAGGCGTTCGGCGCGTGCCTCGGCCAGCTCGATCGTCGACAGATGAAGGCGATCGAACGAATTGCGCAACTGCCTGGTGGCAGCGAACAGGACCCATCGTATGCGTGCCGAATGCAAGGTCCATGTCAGCTGCAGTATCAGTTCGCGTGCTGCCCCGGGCGTGGCTGCGGCGAAGTTCCCGACTTCGGCGATCTCTGCACGCGAAACATTCGCAATCTGCCTGCTCGACATGACCGCTTCTGCAGGGCTACCAAGGTAGTTCTCGACGAACAGGCTTCCCTCGCTTGCCAACCGCAACCCCACGGCCGCCAACAGGACACCTTCGGCGTCGTGAT
Organism: Pseudoxanthomonas sp.; assembly: GCA_040005195.1. Classification (GTDB taxonomy): domain Bacteria; phylum Pseudomonadota; class Gammaproteobacteria; order Xanthomonadales; family Xanthomonadaceae; genus Pseudoxanthomonas_A. The sequence continues at coordinate 9,270 of JBDTZK010000027.1, read as the reverse complement.
AGGCCAGCAGGTGCGGCAGGAAGCTGCGCAAGTTGGCGCCGTAACGATCCCAGTAGATTCTCGCCATGAAATCTTCGACGGAACCACGCTGGGTGTCGTGACATTCAACGAGGCTTGCACTGGCGAATCGCCCTGGCAATGGAGCAAGTATTGAAGTGGGGATCCATGACATGCCGCGCATACTGGTGGCGATGGATTAAGACCCGATTAGCCACAAGTAAAAAGCAGGTTAGCTTTTTGGCAGGTAATTGTTGCTGTTCAGAATCGTTGCAGAAGGTTTCACTGCAAGCGGCACGCAGAAGAAACCCCTGGCTGGTGTGGAGTGCTTATGCCCAGACACAGGACCAAGGCGGGTCGCCAGCGCTGTAACCGCATCGCAGGCGGTAGAGCAAAGTAAGTCCAACCCGTTAGCAAACACCGCATAGTTGGAATGGGTCAGGTTCCCAATCGACTTGCTGTGGTCCCATCGATTCCGGGCTGCCAGACCATCCGGATTTGAAGGTCGCACTTGAGCCGTATTTTTTGCGGGTACTCATCGTGGAATAACGCACTTGAGGACTGGTAGTCCATAGGTAGGTACTAGCTGCTTGGTGTCCGATGGTGCCTGTTCCTTGAAGCCTTTTCCCTGTTCGGCTTCCCTGATAATTCCGCGACCAGCTTTTCTTGAAACAACCGTGGTCCAGGCTTGTGTGCCAGAGAAGCGACTTACAGCAGCCCGTAACTGCTGAAATTGCCTGCTAATTTCCTTGTTGACGGGAGTTGGGCCAGAGATAAGTTCGCTTTAGACTGGATACACCACCACTTACAGATCATGCACTTAGGCCGACATTTCGCTCGGCCTTTTTTGTGCCGGAATCGGCCTGAACATAGCCGGGTAACACAAAGATCCGAGCGTGTTTCATAAAAGAAAGGGCACCGGAAACCCAGCGCCCTTTATGCCTAATGCGCTTGCAAACATTCCATTTCATCCAGATGACCACGCTCAAGCCCAAGCCGGAGGGTAGCCCGAGGGTGTCGGGAAGCAGACGAGAGGCAGCTGAAAGACCTTCAGGAAGCCTAAGGCGAGGCGATGCTGGAATTACTTGCCCGAAAAAATTGCAATCCCTGTTGGGCAAGGACGAGACGTGATCGCGACTCTGTCGCAGGGACTCAAAGACGACGGCATCGAGGTCTCGATCAGTAAGCTGTGCCAGTGGTTTGGCGTGGTTCGGTGTGCGTGTATCAAGGCGATTATCGAAGCGGAGTATTCCTGCACGCTGGCCGGTCCACGCACTGTTCACAGAAGCCTGTGTTGGTCGACCAGACAGATGGCGCTCAAGCCTCTATCAGCAAGCGCGCCAGGAAAGTGAATGCAACCATGATGGGTGTGCAGGTCTGAATTGGGTAAACGATTGCCGAGTGTCTGCCTCCGTTTTTTCCGCTTATTTTCCGGGCAGCGAGCAAGTGCTCGCACCACTCGTTTCTTTACGCTGCCACTGCCAGGTTGCGACTGATTCAGCGCGAGGCTTGTACGCGATTGTCATGGGTTTCCCCTCGCGGAGCAGTTCCAGAGTCAGGATGCCGTCCTGCTCCCCCTGCAGGTGATCCTGACCGACAGGGCGCGTGATCTCGTCGCCGTTGAGGATGCCGGCCTTCGCTGCGGCGGAGCCAGCGATCAGCTCACGGACGATGCGTGGTGACTCGGTCAGGACCGCAGGCGCGAAGCCGAGTTCATAACGACGCATAGGCCGCGAGACGCGCTCGAAGCAGGGTCCGAACGCATCGCTGGAAGGAAGTGGAGAGCCGCCATCGAGCATGGCATGCAGTTGTTGCACGGCATCGGCGCCAAGATTGTCACCAAGGACTGCTTCCCAGTCTGAAAGGGTGATGTTCTTGTTCTGTTTCTGGCGGGCCAGCATTCCCAACATCAGGTCATCGAGTGATTTGCTGCCGTTGCTGGCTTTGCGCATCGCATCGTCGACGGTGACAAAATAGAGAAACCCCCGGTCATAGGGCAGGGTTCGGATCCTAGTGTCCTGCCAGAAGCGTTTAGCAACTTCGCTGTTGGGCGCATTCCCCAGGATGTTGGTGTAGTAGCGCGCCGCGGTAAAGTTGAGGTCATCCAGAAAAGCGTCGTCAGTAATCATGCCGTAGCGGAACGGGAGTCGTGCCTGGTAGAACACCGCCATGCCCTCGTTGAACCAGGATTCGCTCAGCGATTAGCCGTCGTATTCCGAGCCCATGTGTGGTTGGAAGGTATGGAACATCTCATGTGCGAGCGTAAGCTCGAGTTCCGCTGGATCGTTGCCGCGATCATCGTCGTAGGTAACGATGAAGGAGTTGTACATGCCCATGCCGCCGCCCGGGTTCACCTGGTTGCGACGCAGGAACACACCGTATGGCGTTGCGGGCACAGCGAAAAACGCCTGGTAGTGCTGGCGAAGTTGCTGGCTCCAGGCCAGCAGCTTCCGCGCATCGAACGGAGTCTGCCCCTGCCAGCCCGAGAAGAAGCCGGTGCTGTCAGGCTTTTCCGGGTATAGCCCGATGTTGCCCGCCATGAAGTAGCTGCTGTCCAGCCCTTCCATGCTGACGTCGTGGGCATTGCTGTCCTGCAGACTGCTCAGCGCCCGCGCTTGCGGGTTCAGATCGCTCAGATCCCAGCGCAGGACGATGTCGTACCGGCCTTTTGGCGGATGCAGAAGGAAGGTCGCGCCTGCACCTGAAAAGGCGCGTTCCTCGCTGCGTAGCTCGATCGGTGGGGCCGCCCCGCGCGCTGCCAGCGCTTCAGTCATTGCAGCCAGATAGCTGAAGCGCAGCGTTCCGGCGATATTGCGTGACGCGTACCACTGGCGTTCTCTGGTGGCGCCGTCGCCTTGGTCGCGATAGAGAAGATCCAAAGCGCCTTGGTCGTCATTCGCCTCAAGCTGTCCGATGCCGTTGGCAATAGTGGGCACATTGCTGGTGACATGCGGCATCGCCAGCACGGTGTCGCCTGCAGGTATGTGAGTGATGGGAATGGCCTGGTCGACGATAACGGCGTTTATCCGCCCGTCGTTGTCACCAGTCTGCACATGCAAGGTGATGGCGTAGGCGACATCTGCAGCATGAAGAGGCAATGCGACGGTAGCCGCCAAGGCAACAAGTAACAGGGATAAAGAAGGAATTTTCATCGGTCCAGCCAGTATGGAAATCAGCGCGCGCCCATCACGGTGAGCAGGTTTTGGCGAGTGCCGGATCAACCTCGAAGCGCCAGGCATCCACTTTCGGGCTGCGTGGAAGATAGCTGACGTCCAGAGCCTTGCCGTCACGCAGGAGTTTCAATTGCATCACGGCGTTCTCATCGGCGATCACCGGCTCAAGCGGTGTGTAATCGACGATGGTGTCATCCTCTTTTACCCCCGCTTTGAACGCATTCGAATCATCCTGCAGCTTCTTCACTACACCCATTCGCATGCGATCAAAGCCAAGTTCGAACGGGCGATGGGGGTAGGGGACTGTGCGGTAGCAGCCAAAGGCATGGGATGCGGGGACAATCAACTTGCCGCTGACCATGGCGTCGAACTGGGACCCCGCGTCCGCGCCAAGTTCGCGTACCACCATCGCCCGCCATTCGTTGACCCCGACGGTTTCAGCCGCCCGCTGGCGGCGTAGCACTTCCAGCACCAGGTCATCGATGGTCCGGGCGTTGCGTCCGTGTTGACGCAACTGTGCATCGACATCGACCAGATACATGAAACCACGGCCGTAGGGCACGCGTTGTGCGCGCGCCTCCTGCCAGAACAACTCGCCGGCGGCCTTGTTGTCGAGGCTGCGGAAAGGGTTGTCGTAATAGCCATCGGCACGGCCATTGATGGTTTTCAGGAAAGTGTCCCTGTCGAATACGCCGGAGCGCAGCGACAACACGATCGAGTAGTACTCCGCAGTGCCTTCGGTGTACCACGCGGTCAGCGCATGCTCTTCACCATCAAGCTTGGGCCACGTATGGGCCATCTCATGTGCCAGCAGTCCTTGCGTTCCTTCGGCGATGGTCTGCCCCTGAGGGCAGTAGCCGAACATGAAAGAGTGGGCCAAGCCAGTACCGCCACCTGCCGGATAAGGGTTTCGACGCGCGAAGGCTCGATACGGTGAGCCATCATCGCCGAAGAATTTCGCCATGTAGCGGTACAAACGGCCCGTCTTTTCAGCCAGGTCCTCGGCATTGAATGGCGGTGTATCCATCCAGTACATGTGGAAGACATCGTCGTCACTGAGCGGGAAACGGCGCATCGTCCCTACCGCGTAGTAGGAGAAGCGCAGCAGATCGGTAGGTGCAACGGCATGTTGCTCGCCTTCGCCAGGGCTCCACACACCACGCGCACCCGCAGGCAATGCGGTCAGGTCCCACTGCAGATGGATCGCCCGGGGCGCATCACCCGGTGGCAGCGCCATGAAATAGACGCCAGCTCCCATCAGGCCACCTTCCTGCATACGCAGGTCGAACAACGGGCCATTGCGGGTATCGGCATCGACCGCGCGCGCAGGCGTGGCGTACTCGACGTTGACATCGCCCACGCTGGCACGCGTTGCGATGTAGTTGCGGTAGCGTCCTGAAGGCGTGGGCGCCTCGTCTTCGGCTCGTAGCGCCAGCGTACCGCGCTGGTCACTGGCATGGATCTGGTCGGCAGCGTAAGCGGCGGTAGGTGTGGAAACCAGTTCCACTGGCATGCGTAGCAGGGCAGCGCCAGAGGCAACCGCTGGCTCGGGCAGTTTCAGTTGGATCTTCAGGCTGTCGATGTTGCCGGAATGCACCTGGGGCGTGAGCACGACATCCAGAGGGACTGGTGGCGTCGCGGCAAGCACCGTATTCCCCATTGCCGATACAAGCGTCGGTAAAACAAGCAACGCGATGCGCAAGACGATGAAGCTGCGGGATTCCATTCTCAATCCTTTGGAAGATAGGCTATGCATTCGATTTCCACTTTGGATCCCAGCGCCAGCGCGTTGGCCCCGATCGCGCTGCGGGCAGGCAATTTCAAGGGTTTGAAGCGGCCCACATAGATGGCGTTGAACGCGGACCACTGCGACATGTCGGTCAGCATTACGGTGCATTTGGCGACGTCGTCCATGGTCGCGCCCGCCAGCTTCAATGCTTGAGCAACGTTATCCAGCGCGTAACCGGCTTGCAGGGTCAAGTCATCGGGCAATTTGCCGTCCGGCGAGACGCCGATCTGGCCCGACACATAGAGCACATCACCCGCACGTACGGCGGCAGAAAAGGGCGCGTTGGTCGTGGCGCCGTAATGTTGCAGGGTGGTTTCCCCGGCATTGGTTGACTGCGCCAGCACCAGGCCGGCAAGCACGATGGGAAGCAAGCATTTCATGACAGGGCCTCGATCAGACGTTCGATGTCGTCACTGGTGTTGTAGAACGACGGTGATACACGGAAGTAATTGCGGTAGAGAGTGACGTCGACGCCGGCAGCCTTCATGCGCGGCGCGAGGCGTTTGCCGACATCCTTTTGCGCGAATGACACCAGGGCCGAGCTCGAATCGGTTGGCGTCATCGCGTCGAATCCAAGGCGAGGAACCGCCTGCTGCAAGCGTTCCAGCAATGGTCGGCGCCAGTTACGGATCGTGTCCACGCCGATGCGCTCGATCATTTCAAGCGAAGTCGCCAGTGCAGATGCCGCAGAATTATTGAGGGTGCCGACCTCTATCTTTCCAGCCAGGCCACCAATTGCCTGCGTATCCAGAGCGCGCTCACCGGGTGGATCGAAAGGAAAGATGTGGGATACCACTTCCTTTTCCTGACGGTAGCCCCACACGACCTGTCGCAGTTCATCCTGACGGTCCCGACGGGCGTACATCACGCCTAGGCCAAAGTCGCCCATGAGCCATTTGTAGGTAGAGCTGGCCGCAAAATCCACGCCACTGCCACGCAGGTCGATGGGCGTATTGCCCGCAGCCTGGATCAGGTCAGCGTAGACCAGCGCACCACGGCTATGTGCGAGGTCGCAGACGGCCTTGAGGTCATGTTGGAAGCCATTGACGCTGGAGACCAGGGTGAGGGCAACCAGACGGGTGCCCGGAGTGATTGCTTTGTCCAGGTCTTCCAGGTGGATGCGGTTGTCGCGGGGCCGAACGACTTCCACGTCCAGCCCGCGCTTGGCCAGCTCCATGTACATGAAGAGCGAGCCATTGAAATGGTAGGCATCAGTGACCACACGCTGCTGGCTATGCGGGATACCCAGGCCGTTCAACACCAGGTTCTCGCCAAACATGGTGCTGGGTATCCAGGCCAGTTCGTCACGGTCTGCGTTCAGCAGCCGGCCGAGTGATGCCATCGCACGTTCGCGATCTCCGCCCATATCCACCTTTTCGGCGCCGGCATTCATCAGTCGCGCGTCCAGGAAACCTTTCTGCGCCTGCGCTGCGAGGCGGCTGACCGGATGCATGTAGGCGCCGTTGAGATACGTGCCGGCAATATCGAAATCACCAGCACGCCCCTGCAGGCCGACTGCGGCAGGTATCGACGAGCGGGCGGTTGCCATCGGGGCAGCGCCTGCGAATGCACCCGTAATGGGTAGTGTGCCAATCGCGGCGAGCAGCTGTCGGCGCGAACGATCAAGATGTTTCAAAGGAGTATCCATAACGGCATCCGGTTAATAACGATCAGACAAGTTCAGCTTCCGCCTCGATTTCCACCGGAATGCCGAAAGGAAGCTCGGCCATGCCGACGGCACTGCGCGCATGTTGACCTTTTTCCGGCCCCCAGAGTGCCAGCAGGAGATCCGAGCAACCGTTGATGACATTGGGGTGGCGCTGGAAGCCGGGGGCACAACGCACCATCCCGAAGACACGCACCCAGCGCTTGATGCGGTCAAGACTTCCCAGCTCGTTTTCGAGGCTGGCGAGCATGGAGAGTGCGCCGGCCTTTGCCGCGGCATAGCCTTGCGCTTCATCCATGTCCTCGCCAAGTCGGCCGCTGACACCTTCAAGAGAGCCGTCGGCGGCCTGTGGGCCGTGCCCGGAAATGAGGATGCGCTTGCCGACGACATGCACCAGTGCGAAAGGCAGGACGACGCCTTCAGGGAGAAGCAGCGTGGGAGGAAGAACCAGGCCCATTTGGTCCAACCGTGCCTTGATGCCACCGGCGTCCGAAAAACGCGTGGGTTCCATGCTTCTTTCGTGTGGGCTCATTGCATCTTCTTTGGCGCGGGCGTGAAGGGAGCGACACCCAGGGCGCGATAGATCTCGGAAGGCAAATAGAGTTGCTGATCCTTCACGACAAGTGACGGGTTGCGGACGGCGCTTATGTCGTTCGTGGGATCGCCAGGCAACAAGACCAGGTCGGCCTGCTTGCCGGGGTGCACATTGCCGAGGCGATCGGTCCGCCCGAAGTGTTCCTCGCTTTGCCACGTGGCTGCGCTCAGTGCTTCCTGGGGCGTCAAGCCTGCCTTCACATACAGCTCCAGTTCGCGATGGACCGTGAAGCCGGTCGTGTCGTCTGTGCCTGGCAGAAGCCGCGTTCCTTGCCGGTGCAGCAATCCAATCAGCGCCAGCGTCTTGTCCAGCGCCTTCTGGTATTGGGTGTCGACGGCGGGAGTCAGGTCGGATACGAATGTGCGCTGGCGGTATCGCTGGTAGGCGATCGGCATGTGCGAGAGGTAAGGCGCGTCTGCATCAAGCACCGTACCTGCACGACTCATCATCAGCCGCTCCACGATCACTTCCGTGGTATCGAGTGCGATGCCGTGTTCGCGCATCAGGGCCAAGGTGTGGCGCACCTTTTCCGAGTCAAGATCGAGGTCGGCAACGCGCTTCATCGCGGTCAGTCGCAGCGGCGTACGCGTGTCTTCTTCCGGAGACAGCACCCAGCCGAGCATCAGCTGGTTGATATGGACGATTTCGTCATACCCGGCTTCGATCATCTTGTCGGCATTGGTGAATGCTGGAACGTGACCGGTAACACCCATTCCCAGGGCATGTGCGCGCTCAGCGATCGGCGCCACCCATGCGGGATTCATCGAGTTGTAGATCTTGATCTGCCAGTAGCCGTGGTCCTTGTACCACTGCACGTCATCGAGTGCTTCCTGCAATTGGTCGACGACGAAACCATTGCGTGCCGAGTAAGGGCTGCGTCCTTCCAGGAAGCCATTGCGGACGATGCGTGGCCCGGCGATTTCGCCGCCATCGATACGATCCATCAGGTCGATCAGGAAATCATTGTCATTGCCCATGTCCCGGGTTGAAGTCACACCGGCGGCCAAGTACCACAGCCCGGATAGCAGCGTGCTGTGGGAATGCATGTCATGCAGGCCCGGGATGACAGTTCCGCCAGCGCCGTCGTACACCTGTTCGCCCTTGGCAGGCTTCCAGCGCGAATCCACCGAGACGACATGGCCTTGTGCAACATGGACGTTGACCGCGTCGCTGCGCAGGCCGCTGACGGGATCAAAAACGTGAACGTTGCGGATCCACAGCCCGGTGCCAATCGGATGTACCAGTTGCGACTGTAAAGCCTTGGCATGCGCAATCTGCTGGGCCTTCACCGCTTTGGTAAAGGTCGCGACTTGTGATTCGTAACCATCGCGAATTGCGACGGTGCCGTCATCCATGTCGGCCATAAGACTCTCATTGCCGTCGAGGGCAAGATAGCGGGGCTCCAGGTCGATACCGGTGAGTCGCACCAGTTGCGCCTTCACTACAGGCAGGCCTGCATTCCCCGCGAACTCGATCTCGCCCGCTGATTCCAGGCGCAGGCGCCCAGCGGGCAGTACCGCCAGCGTGTGGTCCGGCGCGGCGAGCAATGCCTTTGCATACGTCCACATCGCCCACGGACTGCTGTCATTGGTGATGTACAGGGCAGGATCTTTCAGATCCTTGCTGCCACTGTCCGCCTGACTCTTCCATTGGGCAACGCCATTGCGCCATTCATATTGCTCCTCAACGTTTCCACCCATCAGCGAGGTGCCCTGGATAGACCAGGACATCGGAAGATTGCTGGGGCCGAGTACGATCTGTTCGTGGTGTTTGGGCCCGCGACCGTTGTTGTCGACGTGGTAATCCACTTCGAATGTATTGCCCGATGCAGTGGCTCTCAGGTAACCCACGTTCTCGCCATTGGCGATCAATGCCAGCGATTGAACTTCATTATTTTCGGCGGCGACGCTGCCGGGGAGCCACAGAAGCGTGCATAGGGCGAGCAGTCCAGTCGCCAGTACGGACTTGAGGGTCATTTCAGGAATGCCTTGAGCAGATCATGCAGTTGCGGTCGCAACGAAGCTTCGTCAAACACGGCATGGCCGGCGGG
>JBDTZK010000370.1:0-3184 GCA_040005195.1 Pseudoxanthomonas sp. | reverse complement strand
ACAACTACGACCTGCCGTTCGATGCCGAAGACTACGTGCACCGCATCGGCCGCACCGCGCGCCTGGGTGCCGAAGGTGATGCGATCAGCTTTGCCTGCGAAATCTACGCACAGAGCCTGCCTGACATCGAGGCCTACATCGAGCAGAAGCTTCCGGTGGAGCCGGTGACCACGGAGTTGCTGACGGCGATCCCGCGCGCACCACGCGCCGCGCCGGAGCCGGGCGACGAAGTGGATGAAGATGCCGGCGAAAGCATCGGCACGATTTTCAAGGAAGCGCGCGAGCAACGCATCGCCGACGAGCAGCGACGCGGTGGTGGCCGTACCGGCAGCAGCTCCGGTGGTCGCACGGGCAGCGGACCTTCGCGCCCGCGTTCGGGTGCGCCGTCCAGCGATGGCAAGCCGCGTGCACCACGTCCGCCGCCGCGCAGCCCCGATGTCGCGGCAGAAACGCCCGTGTCGGTTCCGGTGGCGGCAGCAGCAAGTACGACGCCAGCGAATGCGACCGACGCTACCCGTCCGCCACGCAAGCGCCGTCGTCGTCGCAATGGCGTGCCGGTTGATGGTGGGACAGCCACGGCGGCAACGCCCCAGCAGCCCTCGCAGGCGCCGAAGGTTGCAGCGGCTTCGGACAACTCCTCGTTCCTGACCAAGCTGGGGCGCAAGCTCAAGTCGCTGGTGTCGGGCACCTGATCTGCTCCGGCGGCAAGGCAGTGATCATGCCTTGCCGCCCGTGCATTCCTTTCGTGGCTGCGGCTCCGGCATAATCGATGCAATGAGCGTCCTTCGATTCGAAAATGTCAGCAAGCAATATCCCGGCGGGCATGAAGCGCTGTCCGATGTCAGCTTCGAAGTGGCGCAGGGCGAAATGCTCTTCGTCACCGGGCACTCCGGTGCCGGCAAGAGCACGCTGCTCAAACTTATCCACCTCAGCGAACGTCCCAGTCGTGGGGCAGTGGTGTTCGGTGGCCGCAACCTGTTGAAGGTGCGTGGCGGCCGTATACCGCTGCATCGTCGTGAGGTGGGCGCGGTCCACCAGGACCATCGTCTGCTGGCCGAACGCACCGTGGGCGAGAACGTTGCGCTGCCGCTGATCCTGCGCGGCGACCGTCGTGGCGATATCGGCAAGCGCGTGCGCGAAGTGCTGGCGCGCATGGGCCTGGGTCATCGCGAGAAAGCGCTGCCTTCACAACTCTCCGCGGGCGAGCAGCAACGGGTCGGCATTGCCCGCGCCATCGTCGCTGAACCACGTCTGCTGGTGGCCGATGAACCTACCGGCAATCTTGACCCCACCCTGGCGGCCGAGATCATGTCCCTGTTCGCGTCCATGCCCGAGCGCGGCACCAGCGTGCTGGTCGTCAGTCATGACCTTGCGTTGATCAAGCGCATGAAGAAACGCGTGCTGATCCTGGACCACGGCAAGCTGATGGACGATATCTCGCCCGCGGATCTGGCCGAATGACCGCCGCCGACGAAAACCCGCCTTTGGCCCGGCAGGCTCACCCTCAACCCTCGGGTGCGCGCTCGGGCGTCGGCATCTGGCTTGATCAACACCTCTACAGTTTTGTCGCCAGCCTGGGCCGCGTACTGCGGCGGCCCTGGACGACCCTGCTTACCATCGGCGTCATGGCGGTGGCGCTTGCGTTGCCACTGGGCCTTGGGTTGGCGCTGGACAACCTGCGTCATTTCGCGGGCAACGTGGCGCAGTCGCGCGAGATCGACCTGTTCCTCAAGCCGGACATCGACGTTGCGGGCGCGCAGGCATTGGCGAAAGAATTGCGCGGCCGCGGCGACATCGCCAAGGTCGAGCTGCGCACGCCGGAACAAGGCATGGCCGAGTTCCGCGCACGCAGCGGTCTGGGCGATGCGATCGGCGCGCTGGAAGAAAATCCGTTACCCAGCCTGTTGATCGTGACGCCGGGCGACAACGACGCCAATCTGGTCGCCGCGTTGCAGTCACTGCCGCAAATCGGGTTGTTGCAACATGACGCGGCCTGGCGCGCACGGCTGCAGGGCTGGCTGGGCTTCGGTGAGCGCCTGGCATGGGTGCTGGCCGCCTTGTTCGGGCTGGGGGCCTTGCTGGTCGTGGGCAACACGGTGCGCCTGGACATCCAGTCGCGGCGAGACGAAATCGGCGTACTGCAATTGCTCGGCGCCACCGACGGATTCATCCGTCGCCCCTTTATTTACCTCGGTGCGTGGTACGGTCTTGCGGCGGGTGCGCTTGCCTTGGGGCTGCTGGCCGCGGCCGCGTATGCACTGCGCGCACCGCTGCTGGCGCTGGCGCAAAGCTACGGAAGTGCTTTCGCGCTCAGCGGAATGGATCCCCTGCGTGCGGCAGGCTTCGTGTTCGTCGCCATGGTGATCGGCTGGCTGGGCGCGTGGCTGGTGACCGGACATTTCCTGCGTCAAACCCGACCCACGGAAACCTAGACTGGAACAGGCGCGCTTATGCATTCGCAGGAACTTCTCCACCTGATCAGCGACACCCCCCGGGTGATGGTGGTTGATGGTTCGAAGATGGTGCGCAAGATGATCGCCGACGTGCTGGTACGCGAACTGCCCGGCGTGGAAGTGGTGGGGTGCGCCAGCGTTGCCGAAGCACGCAAGGCGCTGGAGGCCGGCGCGTTCCACCTGGTGACCACCTCACTGGCGCTGAAGGACGGCGACGGACTTGAGATTGCGCGTGCGGTGCGCGAGTCGGCGGGACAGGCGTACGTGCCCGTGATCGTGGTGTCCGGCGATGCACAACAGCACCTGGAGGAGCGTCGCTTCACCGAATATGTCACCGACTATTTCGACAAGTCGCTCGGCCATGAAGCGCTGGCCGTTTTCATCCGTGGCTACGTGCAGCCGCAGCCCGTAGTCGGCGCAACCATCCTGTATGTCGAAGACAGTCGCGTGGTTGCGGAAACCACCAAACGCATGCTGGAGCGCCACGATCTTAAAGTGGTGCACGTGGTAAAGGCGGAAGGTGCCTTTGCATTGCTCACCGCTGAATCGCTGGGTCACTCGACCCACCGTTTCGATATCGTGCTCACCGACGTGACCTTGAAAGGCGAGCTGAGCGGGCGCGACGTGGTCCAGCGTGTGCGCATCGACTTTGGCTATGGCAAGCGTCGCTTGCCGATCCTGGTGATGACGGGCGATGACAACCGCGACAACCAGTCGCAACTGCTGCAGGC
>JBDTZK010000369.1:0-3188 GCA_040005195.1 Pseudoxanthomonas sp. | reverse complement strand
CCGCAGCGGTGCAGGCCCGCGACCTCGGTCGAACGTTCGTGGCCGGTTTTGCCTGGCGTGGTTCCGGTCGCCTGTCGCGCGGTCCAGTGTCGCGTCGCGCGTTGTCCTGCGGTGCTTTCAGCACCGGCACATCCTCCAGCCTGCGCGTCAGCGCAATGCGTTTGCGCGGAATATCCACTTCCAGCACGCGCACCTTGACGATGTCGCCCGCCTTGACCACATCACGCGGGTCTTTCACATAGGTGTCAGACAATGCCGAGATATGGACCAGGCCGTCCTGATGCACGCCAATATCGACGAAGGCACCGAACGCGGCGACATTGGTCACCACGCCTTCCAGAATCATGCCGATCCTGAGGTGCTTCAGCTCCTCCACTCCTTCGGCGAAACGCGCCGCCTTGAACTCCGGGCGTGGATCGCGGCCGGGTTTCTCCAGTTCCTTGAGGATGTCACGCACGGTAGGTACGCCGAACTTCGCATCGGTGAACGATTCGGGTTTCAAGCTGCGCAAATAGCTACTGTCGCCGATCAGCTGGGTTACCGCGCGCCCGCTGTCTTTCACAATGCGTTCGACCACCGGATAGGCTTCCGGATGCACTGAGGAACCATCCAGCGGTTCATCACCATCGGCAATACGCAGGAATCCCGCGCATTGCTCGAAGGCTTTTTCGCCCAGGCGCGACACTTTCAGCAGTTCCTTGCGGCGCTTGAACGGACCATTCTGGTCGCGGTGCAGGACGATGTTCTCGGCCACGGTCGTGGACAGGCCGGACACGCGCGAAAGCAATGCCGCCGATGCGGTATTCACGTGCACGCCGACCGCATTCACGCAGTCTTCGACCCGCGCATCCAGTGCTCGCGCCATGCGGTACGGATCCACGTCATGCTGGTACTGGCCTACACCAATCGCTTTCGGTTCAATCTTCACCAGTTCTGCCAATGGGTCCTGCAATCGCCTTGCTATCGATACCGCGCCGCGAATACTCACATCCATATCAGGGAATTCCCTGGCCGCCAGTTCCGATGCCGAATACACCGACGCGCCCGCTTCGCTGACCACGATCTTCTGAATTTTCAGTTGCGGAAGCTTGCTGATCACTTCGCCGGCCAGCTTGTCGGTCTCACGCGAAGCAGTGCCGTTGCCGATGGCGATCAACTCCACCCCATGCTGCATGCACAGCTTGCCCAACGCATGCAGCGACTGGTCCCACTGCTTGCGCGGTTCATGCGGATACACCGTATCGGTTGCCACCACCTTGCCGGTGCGGTCAACGACGACTACCTTCACTCCGGTGCGGATGCCGGGATCAAGTCCCATCACCGTGCGTGCACCGGCTGGCGCGGCCAGCAGCAGATCCTTCAGGTTGTCGCCGAAGATGGCGATGGCCTCGGCTTCGGCCTTTTCACGCGCCTGGCTGAAAAGATCCAGCAACAGGTGCAGATGCAGCTTCGCACGCCAGGTCATGCGCGCGCTGTCCAGCAGCCAGCGGTCGGCAGCACGTCCACGATCACTGATCCCCGCATGCAGCGCCACGCGTCCATCGCCATACAGATGGCCGGCTTCCGCATCCTTGCCCGGGTCCAGGTCGAGATAGAGAATTTCTTCCTTGCGTGCACGGAACAATGCCAGCAGGCGATGCGAAGGAATTCGCGCCAGCACTTCGCTGTGTTCGAAATAGTCGCGGTACTTGGCGCCGGCCTCTTCCTTGCCCTCGGCCAGGCGTGCACGGATCACGCCCACTTCGCCCAGCCACGACCGCAGCTCGCCCACCAGCGCGGGATCTTCGCCCCAGCGTTCCATCAGGATTGCGCGCGCACCATCCAGTGCCGCCTTCGTATCCGCCACGCCCTTGTCGGCATCGACGAAGCGTGCTGCAAAAATTTCCGGCACCTGCGAGGCATCGGCCAGCAGACCATCAGTCAGCGGTTCCAGCCCGGCTTCGCGTGCGATCTGCGCGCGCGTGCGGCGCTTGGGTTTGTAGGGAAGATAAAGATCCTCCAGTCTCGCCTTGCTGTCGGCGGCCTCGATGTCGGCGCGCAATTCGGCGGTCAACTTGCCTTGTTCTTCGATACTGGCCAGCACGGTGGCGCGTCGGTCCTCCAGTTCGCGCAGGTAGGTCAGACGTGTTTCAAGATTGCGCAGCTGGGTATCGTCCAGGCCGCCCGTCACTTCCTTGCGATAGCGCGCAATGAACGGAACACTGGCGCCTTCATCCAGCAGCGCGATGGCTGCGAGCGCTTGTGCGGTCTGCGCGCCGATCTCTTCGGCGATGGTGCGGGCGATCTGCTGGGCCAGTGATTTGTCGTGCTGCATGCGTCGGTTCGTTGTCTGAAGTTCGAGTACGGATTGTGGCAATGTCGGTGGCGCGATGTAAGGCGTTGACAAGTGGCGTTATCCTGAGTCCATGCGCCTATCCCTGTTGTGCTGCCTGCTGTTGCTGTCCGCGTGCAAAGACTCTGCGCCGACTGCTGTCCCGTTGCCCGCGGTTCCGACCGACTACACCGTGATCGACTGGCCGCTTCCCGACATCGCCACCGCCGCACAGCCCGACCTGGTGAAAACGACCGATGGTCGCTTGCTGCTGTCGTGGATCGAAAATGGCGACAACAAGGGGCACCTATTGAAATTCGCCACTTTCGCGGGCAATGCCTGGAGTACACCGAAGGAAATCGCACGTGGCAACGACTGGTTCGTCAACTGGGCCGATACGCCGCATGTGCTGGCGACCGCGGACGGCGCGCTATGGGCGCATTGGCTGCGGCAGTCGGCAGGCGCGCAGTATGCGTATGACGTTGTGCTGTCGCGTTCCGGCGATGGGGGCGAGCATTGGTCGCCTGCGGTCGTGGTCAACAGTGATGGCACGCCGACCGAGCACGGCTTCGTTTCCCTGTGGCCGCAGTCACGCGACACCCTGGGCATCGCCTGGCTGGATGGACGCAACATGGCGGCAGGGAAATCTGCCGGTCATGACGGACACGGCACAGGCACCATGACCCTGCGTGCGGCGCGATTCGATGCGCGGCTGCAGAAGTCCGCCGAGACCGAACTCGATCCGCGTACTTGCGATTGTTGCCAGACCGATGCGGCGATGACGGGAAACGGTGCGCTGCTGGTCTACCGCGATCGCGACGGCGAAGAAATACGTGACATCGTCAGCACGCGTTTCGATCAGGGTGCGTGGACCTTG
>JBDTZK010000368.1:0-3191 GCA_040005195.1 Pseudoxanthomonas sp. | reverse complement strand
TGTGCCCTTCAGCCACTCGGTGTTCGGAAGCAGGCCGATCTGCACGAAGATGCCTTCCAGCGCCAGCGTGTGTTTCTCGTTGTTGCCACGGTCCTGGTAGACCAGGCCATTGACTTTCTGCCCGTCTCCGGTGACCTCGGTGGTCATCGCAGAGGTGATGACCGTGACGTTGGGCATACTGTGCAGCTTGCGCTGCAGTACGGCGTCTGCACGCAGCTGGTGGTCGAATTCGATCAGTGTCACGTGGCTGACGATGCCGGCCAGGTCGATGGCCGCTTCCACGCCGGAGTTGCCGCCGCCGATCACCGCCACGCGCTTGCCTTTGAACAACGGGCCGTCGCAGTGCGGGCAATAGGCCACGCCCTTGTTGCGGTATTCGTTTTCGCCCGGCACGTTCATTTGCCTCCAGCGCGCGCCGGTGGACAGGATTACGGTCTTGCTCTTGAGCAGGGCGCCATTGGCCAGTTCGATTTCGACCATGCCATCGCCCACGGAGAGCTTCTCCGCGCGCTGCAGGTTCATGATGTCCACGTCGTACTGGCGCACATGCTGCTCCAGTTGCGCGACCATCTTCGGACCTTCGGTTTCAGACACGGAAATGAAATTCTCGATCGCCATCGTGTCCAGCACTTGCCCACCGAAGCGTTCTGCGACCACTCCTGTGGCAATGCCCTTGCGCGCCGCATAGATCGCCGCCGCGGCACCGGCCGGCCCACCGCCGACGATGAGTACGTCGAACGGCGCCTTGGCTGCCAGTTTCTTCGCGTCACGTGCCGCTGCACCGGTATCAAGCTTGGCCACGATTTCTTCCACGCCCATGCGGCCCTGGCCGAAAATTTCGCCATTCAAATACACGGTAGGGACCGACATCACCTGCCGGCGCTCGACTTCTTCCTGGAACAATGAGCCTTCGATGGCGACGTGCTGGATGTTGGGGTTCAACACCGCCATCAGGTTCAGCGCCTGGACCACGTCAGGACAGTTCTGGCAGCTGAGCGAGAAATAGGTTTCGAACTTGAGCACGCCCTCCGGGCCGGCACCTTCCAGTGCCTTGACCTGCTCGATCACCTCCTGTGACGCGCGCGACGGATGACCGCCGACCTGTAACAAGGCCAAGACGAGCGAGGTGAACTCATGCCCCATCGGGATGCCGGCAAAACGCAGGTGGATGTCGTGGCCCGGGCTGTTCAACGCGAAAGACGGCGTGTGCACGTCGGCATCGCGGCGTTCGATCAGGCTGATCTTGTCGGAGAGCAGGACGATCTCGCCCAGCAGCTCCTCCATCTCGCGGGATTTTTCGCTGTCATCCAGCGACGCCACGATCTCGATCGGGCGCACTGCCTTTTCAAGGTAAGCCTTCAGCTGGGTCTTGAGGGTTGCATCGAGCATGGGATCGCTCCAGGTGGGAGTGGAAAGAGGGGACGCTTGCAGAAGCGGTCTGGCCTGGGAAGCAGCGGGGGGAGGGAAGCACGCTTCCAGTGTTGGCCAGGCCGCTATTGCAAGAATCCGGTATTGGCGAATGGTGGAACCCGGGCGGCTTGCGCCCGGGTTCCTGATGCCGCAATGAAGCAGTCGTTGCCGACCTAGATCTTGCCGACCAGGTCCAGCGAGGGGGCCAGGGTCTTTTCGCCTTCCTTCCACTTCGCCGGGCACACTTCACCCGGATGGCTGGCGACGTACTGGGCAGCCTTGAGCTTGCGCAGGGTTTCGGTCACGTCGCGGGCGATGGCGTTGTCGTGGATCTCGAGGGTCTTGATGACGCCGTCCGGATTGATGATGAACGTGCCGCGCAGGGCGAGACCTTCTTCCTCAATGTGCACGTCGAAAGCCTTGGTCAGCTGGTGGGTCGGGTCGCCAACCAGCGGAAACTGGGCCTTGCCGACGGCCGGCGAGGTTTCGTGCCAGACCTTGTGCGAGAAGTGGGTGTCGGTGGTGACGATGTAGACCTCGGCGCCGGCCTTCTGGAATTCAGCGTAATGCTCGGCGGCGTCTTCTACTTCGGTCGGACAGTTGAAGGTGAAGGCAGCGGGCATGAAGATCACGACGGACCACTTGCCTTTCAGGTCATCCTGGGAAACGGTGATGAACTTGCCGTTGTGGAAGGCATTGGCCGTGAAAGGCTTCACAGGGGTGTTGATCAGGGACATTCAGGGATCCTCGGGTTGGGTTGATTGATGCGACCCGCAGATACTAGGCCGAACCGATTGATACATCCAATCGATTGATGGCATTGTAACGATAGATAATGACTATCGAATGACTCATCCCTATTCCGTGTCGGTTCTCCCGGCAGCCTGTTTATGGACGAATGCCCTGATCGCTTCGACGACCGCGGGATCCCGCTTGGGCTGATACAGCGCTGCCAAGGGTGCGATATGTCCCGCATCCGCCAGCCAGACCAATTGCGCCTGGCCGCCGTTTGCCCGCAGCTTGTCTGCCAGTTCCTGGCTGTCCTTGGCTTCCACTACCGTGTCGCCCGTGCCGTGGATAAGCAGGAACGGCGGCTCATCGCCATCGACGAAGTTCACCGCCTGTGCGTTGGGCCATTGCGCCTTGGCGCCAAAGACTTCCTCATAGTCACCATTGATGACGAAATCGTATGGCCCGGACAGGCCGATGACGCCGGCGAGGTCGCGCGGCTTCATTCCATTGGCAGCCAGATAGCGCCCGTCGGTGCCGATCAAGGCCGCAATCTGTGCCCCGGCCGAATGCCCGGCCACGTAGAGCCGCTTCGGGTCACCACCATAGTCAGCGGCATGGTCGCGGCTCCAGGCAACGGCCAGCGAGCCGTCTTCAACGAAACCCGGGAAAGTGCTGCGTGGCCAGGTGCGATAGTCGGCGACGATGGCCACTACACCCTGTTGGGCCAGGCGCTGGCCGACGAAGCGGTACTGCTTGCGTTTGCCAGTCTTCCAGCCGCCACCATGGAAAAAAACCACGACCGGCAAGCCAGTCGCGGACTTGGACGCCGGTCGGTAAATATCCAGTGACAGTCCATGACTGGCGTCGTACACGGCAGTGGCGTCGGCATCGGCCACGCCGCGATTGGCGATGCCGAACGCGACGCTCTGGCAGCCCGCAACCAGCAACGCGGCGGTGGCGGCGATCAGGCCATGCAGGGGAAAAGCACGCGGGGTTCGGGTTGCGGTCATGGATCGGTCCTGTACGTGGAAGAGGGCAATGGTCGCGCC
>JBDTZK010000367.1:0-3202 GCA_040005195.1 Pseudoxanthomonas sp. | reverse complement strand
AATCGAGCTATGTCGTGTTCTCGCTGCTGGTCTATGGCGTCCTGCTCTGGCACAACCATAAATGACGCAGTGCGACTGTGACTGTGACTGCGGCATTGCAATCACCGTCGATCCCGATCTACACCACCCCGTTCAATCCCGCACTTTCATTCAAACTCCGGGGCACTTTGCGGAGTGCTGATTCAAGGGTTAGTCTCCACCCGGAAGGCACCAACCGGCGCCCTGCCCCAGGAGAAACTGTATGTCCTACATCGATGGCTTCGTGGCTGCCGTACCTACCGCCAACAAGCAGAAATTCATTGACCACGCCAATGCAGGCGACGTGGTCTTCCTGGATCATGGTGCGATCCGGATACGTGAATGCTGGGGTGATGACGTGCCTCACGGAAAGCGCACCGATTTTTATCGCGCGGTGAAGGCCGGCGACGATGAAACCGTGCTTTTCTCGTGGATCGAATGGCCAGACAAGACGGCGCGTGATGCCGGCATGGCAGCGGCGATGGACGATCCGCGCTTGAATCCGGAAAACAATCCGATGCCGTTTGATGGCAAACGGCTGATCTATGGCGGCTTTGTGCCTGTGCTGGAACTGGGTGACGCGAGCAAGCGGATGGGCTACGCGGATGGCTTCCTGCTGGCCGTGCCAACCGCCAACAAGCAGGCCTATGCGGATTTCACGCGGACCTTCGACACGATCTTCATGGAGTTCGGCGCCACACGCATTGTCGAAGCCTGGGGTGACGACGTACCCGACGGCACAGACACGGACTTCCGCAAAGCGGTGCAGGCCACGGCAGACGAGACCGTGGGTTTCTCATGGGTGGAATGGCCCGACAAGGCCACTCGCGACGCGGGCATGGAGAAAATGATGGAGGACCCGCGCATGGACCCTGCTACCCCCGGCAATCCAGAGATGCCGTTTGACGGTACGCGCATGGTGTATGGCGGTTTCACGCCCGTAGTGGCTTTGCAGAAATAACAGCGGTGTAAACCGCAGCCTACGGCATAGCCCGGGCAACGCCATGGCGGCCCGGGGATTCGGAAAGTTCCATGTCCTGCAGCGCCGGGCGCACTGCGCGCACCGGGGCTGCGATGACGTACGCCGCAGTGCGCTGGACTAAGGCTTGTCGATTCCGAGCAGTTCGATTTCAAACACCAGGGTGCTGTTCGGCGGAATCGGGCCGCCCGGCACGCCGGCTTCGCCATAGCCCAGTTTGGCGGGTATCCACAGCTTGTACTTGCTGCCGAGAGGCATCAGTTGCAGCGCTTCAGCCCAGCCTGGCACCACTGATCCCAGCACGAACTGCGCCGGCTCATTGCGCTTGTAGGAGCTGTCGAATTCCGTGCCGTCCAGCAAGGTACCGACGTAATGCACGCTGACACGATTTTCCGTGGTCGGCTTGGCACCCTTGCCTTGGGTAATAACCTGGTACTGCAGGCCGGACGCGGTGGTGACCACGCCTGGTTTCTTGCCGTTTGCAGCAAAGAAGCTGTTTTCCATCTCGATATTCTTCTTGCCCTGCGCCTGCATCTCCACCTGCTGCTTCGCCATCTCTTCCTGCTGTTTCGCTTGCATCTTCTGCGAGAAGGTCTGCATCACCGTCGCCAACTGCTCGTCGTTCAGCAGCAGCTTCTTGTCATTGACGACATCGTCGATCGCGCGCTTGAGCATCGTCATGTCGATCTCGCCCTTCATCGGCTTGAGAGACTTGCCGATGTCCATTCCGATCATGTAGCCCGCCTGGGCCTTGTCGGTGCCCAGCCCGGGGATTTTGTCCGTCGCGTCTTTCTTGCCTGCCGCATCGGCCTTGGTTTCATCGCCTGCCGCATTGTTTGCAGTCGGCGAGCAGGCGACGAGCGCCATCGCACAAGAGGCTGCGGCCACGGCGAGGGTCAGATTGCGTGAAAATTTCATCAACAGTAATTCCTGGGGGTTGGGATACGGTCCATGATGGACCAGAACACCGCACAAGACCAAAGCGAACGGTTCACGGGACGTGGCAGGCCACGCAACCCATTGACTGGGCACATGTTTGGATGGCTTCTCAGGAAACAGCTGTAGCAGCGACCAAGCGGCACACACCTGAACAACCCCGCCTCACACTAAGGCTTGCGGCCTTCGGTTTCAGGTTCAACCACAACCGCCGCGCCATAGCAGAAGACTTCGGTGAGGCCAGCCATGAGCTCAGTGGCGTCGTAACGGACCCCGATGATGGCGTTGGCTCCCAGCATGCGTGCGTGCACCAGCATGTCGCGGTGGGTCTCGGTACGCGCCTGTTCGCAGAGTTCGGTATAGATGGTGATATTGCCGCCAAACAGCGTCTGTATACCACCGAGAAAATTACCGACTACCGAGCGCGAGCGCACGGTAATGCCTGGCACGATATCCAAGCGGCGCACTACACGGCAGGCTGACAGTTCCATGGCGGTGGTCACCATCGCATCGCCCAGCGTCAACTACTTGATGCCCGGCGGTGGTGAGCAGTTGTACGGGGCGGCCATTTTTATCTGCCTGTCAAATCAATGCAGAATTCTGGAGCGTTCTAGTGTCGACGCTGCTTGGCTTCCAGTGCCCGCACGCAGTCCACACCCAAGTCGGCAGAGATCAACCGAAACACCCGGCACACGACCTCGACCGCCAATACCCGACGCAAAAAAAAGCCGCCAAAGATGGCGGCTTCTCTTGCTTTGCAAATATTTACTTGCAAGTGGCTACCAACACTCTGAAACAGCTGCTGCGCTGGTCTTCACGCCCGCCTGGTTTATTGACAGCGTGCCGCACCGGTCCAGATCCTGACCAGTGGTCGGTGTCGCGGTAATGGTGAAGGTATTTGCATCGGCAAAAGCCGCATTAGGTGTCAAGTTGTAGCGTGCAGGTGCACCGACCTCACGAGGTGACTGACCAACAGGAAGTGCAAAGCCCGCATAAGTATTGTTGATGGTGCGCCACCGCTCAGCCAACGCCGCGTATTCGACCATATCCGCCTTCACCTGACCACGACGCGACTTGCGTATTGCGTCCTGGTAAGAGGGAAAGGCGACTGCCGCCAATATGGCAATTACTGCCACCACAATCATCAGCTCGATGAGCGTGAAGCCCATGGACTGATAACGCGAACCCTGGCCAGCCATGCGTGAAGAGATTCGATCGCTACTCATTTTTTCCAGCTCCGTCTTCACAATAACTGTCGCCAGGATTGGC
>JBDTZK010000366.1:0-3220 GCA_040005195.1 Pseudoxanthomonas sp. | reverse complement strand
GCGGATCGCCGCGCAGAGTTCGACCACCTGCGCACGCGAAGCGAAGTTGCGGGCGAACAGGATGACCCCGGCTACCGAGTCGTGCTGCAACCAGTCGCGCTCCTGCGCGGTGAGTTCAGTGCCGGAAGTGCCAATGACAAGCATGTGTGTTTTTTCCTCAGGAGAAATGGTCGACGGCAAGGTCGGTGGCGGCCCGTTCGTCGGCCGTCCATTGCGAATAGGGGTACGACGCCAGCGCCAGATTGTAATAGCGCAGGGCATCGGTGGCCTGCCGGCCAGCCCATTCGGGCAGCGCGAAGGCCTCGTCGGCCTGTTGCAGTTCGATTTCAGCCACCACCAGGCCCGCGTTCTCGCCCAGGAACTCGTCCACTTCCCACAGGTGGCCCTGATGGTTCACGTAGTGCCGGCGCTTGTCGATCAGGCCACCGACGCACAGCGCCAGCAGGGATCGGGCTTCATCCACGGGGATGGCATAGTTGAATTCCTGTCGGGTGTGGCCGCGCTCACGCGACTTCAGGTTCAGGTACGCATCGTCGCCTTCGATGCGCACGCGCACCGAGGCCTTCTGTGCACCGCCCTCGACCATGGCCAGGTCGTTGAGGTAGCCCTGCGCCATGGCGACAGACTTGTGCGCGGCACCACGCCAGGCATCGTTGGTGACCAGGAACTTGCGCTCGATTTCAATACCCATGCTTCTTGTGTCCCGGTGAGGTGTCTTATCTGGTTTCGAACAAGGCAATGCTTTCCACATGGCCGGTGTGCGGGAACATGTCCATCACCCCGGCGGCGTTCAACTTGTAACCGCGTTCCTTGACCAGGTAACCCGCATCCCGTGCCAGCGAGGCCGGATGGCAGCTGACGTAGACGATGCGATCGATATTCTTGAGCGGCATCTGCTTGAGCACTTCGTCGGCGCCCGAGCGCGGCGGATCCAGCAGCAGTTTGTTGAAGCCCTGCCGCATCCACGGCGTACCGCGCTGGTCTTCCGTCAGGTCCGCTGCATGGAAATGCGCGTTGCCCAATCCGTTGCGCTGTGCATTTTCGCGCGCGCGCTGCACCAGCCCGGCTTCACCTTCCACGCCGACCACTTCGCCCACCAGGCGCGCCAGCGGCAAGGTGAAATTGCCCAGGCCGCAGAACAGGTCGAGGATGCGATCTTCCGGCTGCGGATCCAGCAGCTCGAAGGTGCGCGCGATCATCTTCTGGTTGAGCGAAGCATTCACCTGTATGAAATCCAACGGCCGGAATGCAAGCTCGATGTTCCACTGCGGCAGCGAAAAAGCCAGCGATGGTGCCTCCGGCCACAGCGGCACCACCGTGTCGATGCCGCCTGACTGCAGGTAGATGGCAAATGCATGCTGCTGCGCGAAGGTGACGAGCTTGGTGCGATCACTCTCGTTCAAGGGTGACAAATGCCGGAACACGAGTGCGACACCGCTTCCATCAGGCGCGATATCACCGGCAATGAATTCGATCTGCGGAATGTCGTTGCGCGCGTCCAGGCTTTCCACCAGAAGCGCCAAGGCTTCGACCCGCTCGCCAATCTGCGGAATCACCGTGTGGCACTGGCGCACGTCGGCGACGAAACGAGGATCGGTTTCGCGGAAACCGACCAGCGTGCGGTCTTTCTTGTTCACCCGACGCACGGAAAAACGACCCTTCCGGCGATAGCCCCAACTGTCACCGGTCAACGGCGGCAACACGACCTTCGGCGTGACATGGCCGATGCGTTCCAGGTTTTCCAGCAGCACGCGCTGCTTGAGCAGGATCTGCTGGTCTTCGGCCAGGTGCTGCAGCACGCAACCACTGCAGGTGCCGAAATGTTCGCAGCGCGGAGTGACGCGGTCCGGCGAAGCGTGCAGCACCTCGACCGTGCGGGCTTCGTCGAAGTGGCGGTTCTTGGCGGTCTGCTCGGCCATGACCCGTTCACCGGGCAAGGCGCCGGCAACGAACAGGGTCTTGCCGTCACGCCGGGCAACGCCGCGGCCGTCGTGACTGTGGTCGACGATCTCGGCTTCAAAAGGGGTTTTGTCGATGCGTGGGGGGCGAGGTCTTGCCACGTGGCGGGGGCTGCGTGCTGTTGCGGGGCCATATTGTCGCAGACCTGTCGAAACACGGCAGGACTGGAGAAGAAAGGCCCGCATGGCGGGCCTTCAACGGAACCGGTTCGCGCGCCCGGTTATTTCTGCTTCCAGGCCCCACCCGTGTCCTGGTACCACCATCCGCTGCGGGCGCTGGCAATCCATTGCTGGGCGAAGATTCCACGGATCTGGCCTTCCCATTCCGCATGGCCATTGGCCACCGCCACCTCGCGGTAGACCGCCTTGCGGTCACGGTTGTCATCGGCGACTGCCTGGGTCATGGCCACACGATCCTTAAGCGCCAGCTTGGACGCATCATGCACCTCCACCATGCCGTCACGGGTCAAGCCCAGTGCGCCCGCATCGAAGCCGGCGCGCAGCTCTGCGCTGAAGCGCGTGGCCATGCGTGCCTGGATGGCCTGGATGGCCGGCGTCTTGATGCTGATGTCCGCACTTTCCTGTGCGTAAGCGGTGCCTATACCCACCAATGCGAGCCAGTTGAACGAAGGCTGCGCTTTCTGCAGGGTGGCGCTTGCGCCTTGGCCACCAGGTGTTTGCGATTCTGGTGGCGTCTCCGTGGCAGGCACGCTGTCGCCGATGACCTTGTCCACAAATTCCTTGGCCGCTTCCTTGGCTTCGGCAGCCGGAAAATAGACGTTGATGGTGACGCAGGCGGTGAGCAGCAGCGATGCCGCGAGTGAGGTTCCCAACCAACGTTTCATTTCATTCTCCCTTGTGTTTTCGATGACGGTCTTGTCAGGTGACGGGGCTGTGCATTGAAAGATCTATTCGATGATCGGCTTGCTGTCACCCTGGGTGACAGCGACCAGTCTTTCGACCAGCGTGGGCCAGTCGACGCGACGGTTGAAACCCACCACCGTCAGGCGCGGCAGGCCTGACCCTTGCACGATAATAAAGCCGTTACCCGCTGAACCGAGCCCGTCCATGTCGCAGACCTGCTCGGCAAGACGGCAACTAATGCCGATCTGGCGGTAACCGAAATCGTCGAACAGTTTCAGTGCCTGCGCCTGCAGGCTGTTGCCGAGCCCTCCGCCGCCGGCACCGCCGACATTGGAAAGATCCTGCACCGCGCGCTGACTGATGCGACGCTTGCCCTTCCAGGAAGGGTCTGTATGCAG
>JBDTZK010000365.1:0-3222 GCA_040005195.1 Pseudoxanthomonas sp. | reverse complement strand
GAACACCTGCAGCGGCATGCGATCGCCCTGCTGCCTGGCAGGCAGAATAAAAAATTCACCGTGGATCTGATGCATTCCATCGAACGCGAACTCTCACGCTACGTGCTGACCATCAGCGTGATCAACGCGCTGGTCGGGCTGGTCTACGCCGGCATCCTGTATGCGCTGGATATCCCGCTGCAGGAAGCACTGCTGTGGGGCACGATCGTGGCGATCCTGAATTTCGCGCCGTACGTCGGTCCGCTGATCGGCATGGCTTTGATGTTGCTGGTCGGCTTCGTGACTTACAGCGAGCCGTGGCTGTCGGTGTTGCCGGCGCTGGTCTTCCTGGGCCTGCACACGCTGGAAGGGCAGATCATCACGCCCATCGTGCTGGGCCGACGCATGGCGCTGTCGCCGTTGATCCTGATCCTGGCGCTGATGGTGTTCGGCTGGCTGTGGGGCATCGTCGGCCTGTTGCTGGCGGTGCCGTTGCTGGTCTGCATCAAGCTGGTGCTGGCGCGCGTGGAAGGCCTCGGCGGTTGGGCAAGGCTGCTGGAGTAAGGCGCGGGCTTTCATTTGTCTTGCCTTTGCTCCTGCTCTGCCTTTGCTCCTGCTCTGCCTTTGCTTCTGCTCTGCCTTTGCTCCTGCCTTTGCTTCGCCCCCTTTGCCAAAGGGGGCCACGGGGGATTTGCTCCTGATCTTTCTTGCCAGAGCCAGAGCAGTCGCAAAGCAAAAGCAAATCCCCCTCAATCCCCCTTTTTCAAAGGGGGAGGCTGAGGCCGTAGAATGCCCGGGTGAGCTTCCCCGTCCGCGCCATCACGCTTGATCTCGACGACACCCTGTGGCCTTTCGCGCCTATCGGTCTGCGTATCGAACAGGTGCTGCACGAATGGATGCTGCAACACAGCCCGGCGACGGCGGCGCGGTTTCCCATCGAAGCGATGCGCACGCTGCGCGAAGAAGTCTTCGCAGAGTCTCCACACCTGCTGCACGACCTGGGGCAGATGCGACGCCTCACCCTGGAACGTGCGCTGTGTGAGAGCGGCGCCGATCCCGCACTGCTGGAACCGGCCTATGAAACCTTTTACGCCGCACGCAACCAGGTGGAGTGCTACCCCGACAGCCTGGCCGCGCTGGCACGCATCGCCGCACGCGTGCCGGTTGCCGCATTGACCAACGGCAATGCGGACCTGGACCGCATTGGCATGGCCCACCATTTCGTGTTCCAGCTGGGTGCGCGTGAACACGGCGCGGCCAAGCCGGACGCCAGCATTTTCCACGCCGCCTGCGCACGACTGGGTGTGGAACACCATGAAGTACTGCACGTCGGCGACCATGCCGAGATGGACGTACTGGGTGCGGCACGCGCGGGCATGCGCAGCTGCTGGATCAATCGCGAACATCAGCAGTGGACGCACGACCCACTGCAGCCAGACCTGCAATTCACCGACCTCAGCGCGCTCGCCGACTGGCTGGATGCGCAATTCCAGGATGCCAAGGACCACGTCGCCCCATGAAACTGCCGATCGGATTCACCGAAAGCTCTACCTCCGCGTTGCCGCTGCATGTGTTGGCACCGGAACAATTTCCCGCCTGGCGTGAGCGCCTGACACCCGCCCTGCAATCCTGGGTCGACGCGCAGCAGTTCACCGCCGCCGCCGGCACCCTGGTGCTGTTGCCTGGCGAACAAGGCATCGCCGGCGCGGCGATTGGCATTGGTGACCCGCTGGATCCGTATTCCTACGCGCATGCACCACACGGCCTGCCACCGGGCGACTGGGTACTGGCTTCCGGACAGGAACAGGTTGCGCAGGCCGCGCTGCAACTGGGCTGGGGCCTGGGCAGCTATCGCTTCACCCGTTATCGCAAGGCGTCGCGCGAACCCGCACAGCTGGTGCTGGCGCAGGCCGATGCCGAAATGCTGGACGTACTGGCCGCCTGCGTGCACGTACGTGACCTGGTCAATACGCCGACCGAACACATGGGCCCGCAGCAGCTGGAAGACGTGGCACGTGCACTTGCCGAAGCGCACGGCGCGCAGTTGGAAGTCATCACCGGGGACGAACTGCTGGCGCAGAACTTCCCGGCCATCCACGCCGTTGGCCGCGCCTCGCATCGTGCCCCGCGCTTGATCGCGTTGCGCTGGGGCGACAGCGGCTTGCCGCACGTGGCCCTGGTGGGCAAGGGTGTGTGCTTCGACACCGGCGGCCTGGACATCAAGCCGGCCGACGGCATGCGCAACATGAAGAAGGACATGGGCGGCGCTGCGCATGCGCTGGGCCTGGCCCAGTTGATCATGTCGCGCAAGTTGCCGGTGCAATTGACCTTGCTGGTGGCGGCGGTGGAAAACGCGATTGGACCGGATGCATTCCGGCCGGGCGAAGTCATCGCCACGCGCCACGGCCTGAGCGTGGAAATCGACAACACCGACGCCGAAGGTCGCGTGGTCCTGTGCGATGCACTGACCTATGCCAGCGAGCAGTCGCCGGACATCCTGCTGGACTTCGCCACCTTGACCGGCGCGGCGCGCATCGCGCTTGGCCCCGACCTGCCCGCGTTGTTCGCCAATGACGAGGCCCTGGCCAACGACTGGCTGTGCGCCGGTGAGCGCATGCGCGACCCGCTGTGGCGTATGCCGCTGTGGCGCCCGTATCTGCGCTACCTCAACAGCAACATCGCCGACCTGGCCAACGCCGGTTCGCGGATGGCTGGCGCGGTCACCGCCGCGTTGTACCTGGAACGCTTCGTGCCCGCGCAGCAGAAGTGGGCACACTTGGACGTGTATTCATGGAATGACAGCGACCGTCCGGGCCGACCAGCCGGCGGCGAGGCGATGGCGCTGCGTGCGGCTTATGACATGTTGAAGACGCGCTACTCGGCGTAGGGGTTACAGCCAGCCCTTCTGCCGCGCCAGCCGATAAGCCTCGATGCGGTTGCCGACGCCGAGTTTGCCGATGGCTTCAGAAAGATAATTGCGCACCGTGCCGTGCGAGAGCTTGAGCTGCGTGGCGATGTCGCCGGCCGACATGCCCTCACCGGCGAGCCTCAATACCTGGCGTTCGCGTTCATTGAGCGGGTCGGCCTCGGACCAGGCTTCCAGCGCCAGTTGCGGATCGATGACGCGACCGCCGCGATGCACCTGTCGCAACGCATCGGCCAACTGTTCGGCCGGCGCATCTTTCAATAGATAACCGGACACGCCGGCTTCCAGCGCACGACGCAGGAACCCGGCGCGCGCGA
>JBDTZK010000364.1:0-3231 GCA_040005195.1 Pseudoxanthomonas sp. | reverse complement strand
GCCCAAGGTGCGGTGCTGCGCACCGGTGGTGCAGCGATCGACGGGCCCGGCTGGTTATTCCAGCCTACCGTGCTCACCGACGTGCCGGCGACGGCGCGGGTGATGAACGAAGAGCCATTTGGCCCGGTGGCAGTGATCAGCCGCTTCCACACTTATGACGAAGCCATCGAGCAGGACAATCGGCTGCCGTTCGGTCTGGCAGCCTATGCGTTCACCCAGTCGGCGAAGACCGCAATGCTGGTCGGCGAGGATCTGGAGGCCGGAATGATTGGCATCAACAGCCTCATGGTCGGCTCCGCCGATGCGCCGTTCTGCGGCATCAAGGACAGCGGCCACGGCGTAGAGAACGCACTCGAAGGTCTGGAAGCGTGCCTCACCGTCAAACAGGTCACGCAGGGATGAAGCGCGCGGTGTTCGATCACGGCTGCCGCCATCCTGCCGCGTCGCAGAGCCTTCATTAATTCACTGGGAGCCAACACTATGATCGATACCGAACTGCTGATCGGCGCCGACTACGTCGCCGCCGAGGCGGGTGCCACCTACGAGCGCCTGAATCCACTGGATGGCAGTGTTGCCACCCGTGCGGCCGCCGCCACGGTTGCTGATGCGGGCAAGGCCGCCGCCGCCGCCGCCGCCGCTTTCCCGGCATGGTCGGAAACCGGACCCAATGCACGTCGCGCGCTTTTGCTGAAGGCAGCCGATGGCCTGTCGGCGCGTGCCGATGACTTCGTCGCCGCGATGAAGACCGAGATCGGTGCGACCGAGGGCTGGGCGCGCTTCAACGTGATGCTGGCCAGCAGCATGCTGCGCGAAGCCGCCGCACTCACCACCCAAGTCGGTGGCGAAACCATTCCCTCGGACAAGCCCGGGTGCTTGGCATTCTCTATCCGGCAGCCGGTCGGTGTGGTCCTGGGCATCGCCCCGTGGAACGCGCCGGTGATCCTGGGGGTACGTGCGGTGGCCACACCGCTCGCATGCGGTAACACCGTGGTGCTGAAAGCCTCGGAAGTATGTCCGCATACCCACGGCTTGATCGGCCAGGTATTGCGCGAGGCCGGGTTTCCGGCGGGCGTGGTCAACGTAGTTAGCAACGCGCCGGCTGATGCGCCTGCGGTGGTGGCTGCGCTGGTCGAACATCCAGCAGTGCGCCGGGTGAATTTCACCGGCTCGACCAAGGTTGGCCGCATCATCGCCGAACTCGGCGCGCGTCACCTGAAGCCGGTATTGCTGGAGCTGGGTGGCAAGGCACCACTGTTGGTGCTGGACGACGCCGACCTGGGCGAAGCAGTGAAAGCAACTGCGTTCGGTGCATTCATGAACCAGGGGCAGATCTGCATGTCGACCGAGCGGGTGATCGTCGATGCCAAGGTCGCCGATGATTTCGTCTCGCAGTTCGCCGCCAAGGCCGCCACGCTGACCGCAGGCGATCCGGGCGCCGGCACCACCCCGCTGGGTGCGGTGGTCAGCCAGTCCGGCGTTGCCCATGTCAACACCTTGATTGACGATGCCGTAGCCAAGGGTGCGCGGGTGGTGGCCGGTGGAAAAACCGACAGCCTGTTGATGGATGCCACCGTCCTGGATGGTGTCACCGCGCAAATGCGTATCTACCGCGAAGAGTCGTTCGGTCCGGTGGTGGCGATCATCCGCGCCGACGGTGATGAGCAGGCCCTGCAGATCGCCAACGACAGCGAGTACGGGTTGTCGGCGGCCGTGTTCACCCGCGACATCGCGCGCGGCCTGCGCCTTGCCAAGCGTATTGAAAGCGGCATCTGCCATATCAACGGCTCCACCGTGCATGACGAGGCGCAGATGCCGTTCGGCGGGGTCAAGGGCAGCGGTTACGGACGCTTCGGCGGGCGCGCGGGTATAGCCGAGTTCACCGAACTGCGCTGGGTCACGATCGAAACACTGCCGGGTAACTTCCCGATCTGATCCGGTCCCGGCCGCCAACGCATCCCTCTGCATTCGGCTGTTCCCATCACGCGTGGATTAAGGAATATCTTGAACACCAAAGTCCCACCTTTCATTGTTGCCAGCAGGACGTCGGCATCCGCGCGCTGGACCTTGTTCATACTGGTGCTGATCTACGGCTCGAACTTCGCCGACCGCATCCTGGTGGCCACGGTGGGCCAGGCGATGAAGGTCGAGATGGGGCTGACCGATCTGCAACTCGGCTTGATGGGTGGATTGGCGTTTGCACTGTTCTACGCTTTGCTCGGGCTGCCGATGGCGCGGCTGGCTGAGCGCTACAGTCGGGTCAAGATCATCGCTGCGTGCGTGGCCGCATGGTCACTGATGACGGCACTGTGCGGTGTTGCCCAGAGTTACGCGCAACTGTTGCTCTTCCGCGTGGGTGTGGGCATCGGTGAGGCCGGCAGTACTCCAGCATCGCATTCGCTGATCGCTGATCATTTTCCGTCGCATAAGCGCGGTCTTGCCTTTGCGGTATTTGGACTAGGTGTGCCGCTAGGCGCGTTTATGGGTGCGATTCTGGGTGGCTGGATCGTGCAGAACATCGGCTGGCGCGAGGCCTTCATCTACCTGGGTGTGCCGGGATTGCTGCTGAGCCTGTTGGCGCTGTTTACACTGCGCGAGCCACAGCGCGGTGGCGCTGATACGGTGGATGCAGGGGCGCAGCAGGGTGAGGTGCCGCCACTGTCGGCGGTGCTGCGGCTGCTGTGGTCCAAGCGCACGTTCATCCACCTGACCCTGGGTTGTGCACTTGTCGGTTTCGCCAATATGGGCATCAACATGTTCATGCCGATCTACTACTCGCGCGTGTTCGGCATGAGCTACGCACAGGCAGGCCTGACTTTTGGTCTGATCACTGGTATCGGCGCCATGCTGGGCCATGTGATTGGTGGCTATCTTTCGGACTGGGCCGGAAAGCGCGATCCGCGCTGGTACCTGTGGGTGGTGGCCATAGGCCTGGTGGTGGCGGCACCTTTGTACATGCTGGCTTTCATGCAGACTCACTGGGCGGCTGCGGCGGCAATGATGCTGGTCTTCGGCAGTGTTCTCTACCTCTGGTACGGACCGACGTTCGCAGTTGCTTACAGCCTGGTCGGGCCACGTATGCGGGCCTCGTCTTCGGCAGTGATCTTGTTGACGATCAGTCTCATCGGACACGGGCTCGGCCCGATGTTCATGGGGTTTGTCAGTGACTTTGCTGCCGGCCATGCGTTCACAGCCGGCGATTTTGCCACCACCTGCAATCCTTCGGCTGCCGCT
>JBDTZK010000026.1:0-10906 GCA_040005195.1 Pseudoxanthomonas sp. | reverse complement strand
CCGCCAACTGGATGGCCGCCAGCAACCATGCGGGCGAAGATGCCTTGTTGTTCGATGCAGTCAAGGCGGTGGGCATGGCCCTTTGCCCGGACATGGACCTGAGCATCCCGGTGGGCAAGGATTCCTTGTCGATGCAGGCGCAATGGCAGGTCGATGGCAACGCCCATCAATCGGTGTCACCGGTGTCGCTGGTCATCACCGCCTTCGCGCCAGTCACCGACGCGCGTGCCCAGCTGACGCCGCTTATTTCGCGCGAAGCAGACAGCGATCTGTGGCTGATTGGCCTGGGCGCGGGCAAGCAGCGCATGGGTGGATCGGTGCTGGCGCAATGCCATCCGGAAGCTGCCTTGACGCCCGGGGCTGCGTTCGGTGGCGAAGTGCCAGACCTCGACGATCCGCAGCGCCTGCGTGACTTCTTCGAACTGATCTGTGACGCACGCGAAGCCGGCGTGTTGCTGGCGTATCACGACCGCAGCGATGGTGGCGCATTTGCCGCGCTGTGCGAGATGGCATTCAGTGCCCACTGCGGCCTGGATATCCAGCTCGATAACTGGGGCGACGATGCGTTCCGTACCTTGTTCGCTGAAGAGTTGGGTGCCGTCGTGCAGGTCTCTGCGGAAGATCGCGCCACCTTCGCTGACCTGGTGGAACGCCATGCACTCACCGAGTGCGCACAACGTATTGCCAGGCCCACCGGCGCGCCGGTCATCCGTGTGCAGCAGGATGGAGAAGTGCTGGCGCAGTGGCGCTGGGATGAACTCTTCGACGCCTGGTGGTCGGTGACCCACGCCATGCAGAAGCTGCGCGACAACCCCGATTGCGCCGACGAGGAGCGTGAGCTTGCACGCACATTTGCCGCGCCAGGCCTGCGTCCACGACTGGGCTTCGACGCGTCCGATGACATTGCTGCGCCGTATATCGCCACCGGTGTGCGGCCCAGGGTCGCGATCCTGCGTGAGCAGGGTGTCAATGGCCAGATCGAAATGGCCTCTGCGTTTGATCGTGCCGGCTTCGATACGTTCGATGTGCACATGAGTGACCTGATCAATGGTCGCGTGCAACTGCAGGATTTCAAGGGCTTGGCGGCGTGCGGCGGCTTCAGCTACGGCGACGTGCTGGGGGCGGGTACCGGCTGGGCGACTTCCATCCTGGAACGCAACCCGCTGCGCGATGCATTTGCTGCGTTCTTCTCCCGTAGCGACACCTTCTCGCTGGGCGTGTGCAACGGTTGCCAGATGCTGAGTCAGCTCAAGGACATCGTGCCTGGCGCCACGCATTGGCCCAGCTTCCTGCGCAACCGCAGCGAACAATTCGAAGCACGCCTGTCGTTGCTGGAAGTCGTGGAATCGCCCTCGATCCTGCTGCAGGGAATGGCGGGTTCGCGGATCCCGGTGGTCGTTTCCCACGGTGAAGGCCGCGCGGCGTTCGACAGCATCGAGCAACAGGCAGGTGCACGCATCACATTGCGTTTCATCGATGGCGACGGCCAAATGGCTGCGCGATATCCGCACAACCCCAATGGTTCCCCGCAAGGCATTACCGGCATCACCAGTGATGATGGGCGCGCCACCATCCTGATGCCGCACCCGGAGCGTATACCGCGCAGCGTCAACCTCAGCTGGCATCCCGAGGAATGGAAAGACAACTCTCCCTGGATGCGCATGTTCCAGAACGCGAGACATTGGGTGCAATGACCCGCTTCGATTGAAAAATAGACTGTGTTACCCAGGCCCGCCATCGGCAACGATGGCGGGCTTTTTTTATTGTTGAAAACAATCTGAAACGAATGAGCTTTGGCAGATGAAAGCCTGATTTTTATTTTGCGATGCAAAAAATCCTCATTGCGACGCTGTCGATGGATCAATGCAAAAAATATTCATTACGCTCGGATAAGTAGTGGTAGCGGGCTTTTCCGTTTTTTTGCATACGCACGCGTACGCCATAAAAAACGCTTGAATTAAGCAGTTAAACGCTTGTTTCGTAGCAGATTCGTATTGCAGATTTTAACTTTCGTGAAAATTTCGTTTTTGCAGTGCAGTCGACGTTTGACGACTTGACTCTCGATAAACCACTGGTGAATATCGAGACAAGTTGCAGTGTAAGGATGCATTCAGCTCGTGATTGACGTTAACCACATGGCCCGACTTCCCGTCGCGGTCATTCTCCTGGAGGTTTGAAAATTTCCGACTAGGTTGTCCGGCCCCCGCCGGGCGATCTGGTTATCTCTGTGCTTGCCAATTTATATAGGGATCAAATTTCGATGAATCGCATTTATCGCAAGGTATGGAACAAGGCGTCGGGTCAGTGGGTTGTGGCCTCCGAATTGGCATCCGGAGACAGCCCCGTCGCGCAAGGCGGCGGTATCGGCGCGCCGCGTCGGCAGGGTCTGGTGATGGTGTTGAGCGTGCTGTTGGCGGGCATGGCGGCACCTGCCGCTTTCGCGCAGTCGGTCCAAGTGGGCGGCCATGCGGAATGCGTGGTCTGGAACCGCGGCGTGGCCGTCGACCAGTGCCTGGTAGATGGTTCTGCCAAGGCAAGCGGCATCAACGCGGTGGCGATCGGCGCGCAATCCACGGCCAGCGGTAACCGCAGCTCAGCGGTTGGCACCGGCAGCAGCGCCACGGCCAGCGGCGCGACCGCGGTGGGTGCCGACAGTTCTGCGCGCGGCAGCAACAGCATCGCGCTGGGCCGGCAGGCCTCGATCACTGCGGTCAACGGCGTAGCGATTGGCTATACCGCGTTCGCGAGCAATGGCGCCAATGGCGTTGCCATCGGTTTCAACAGCGGCGTCTCCGGAGCCAACGCCATCGCAGTAGGCACCCAGTCGCGCGCTACCGCTGCGAATTCGGTCGCGGTGGGCAACCATGCAGTGGCTTCTGCCGCCAACAGTGTGGCCCTGGGTTCAAACTCGGTTGCTGATCGCGCCAACACCGTTTCGGTGGGCAGCGCTGGCGCCGAACGTCAGATCACCAACGTGGCGGCGGGCACCGAAAGCACCGACGCAGTGAACGTCGCGCAGCTGGACGAAGTCGCTGACGTGGCCGAAAACACGGACCAGTATTTCAAGGCCAGCGGCAGCCCGGACAGCGATGCAGGCGCCTATGTGGAAGGCGACAACGCCATTGCGGCAGGCGAAGCCACCAATGCCGTGGGCAATGGCGCGTCGGCATTCGGCAGCGGTGCCAATGCGGTAGCCGATGGCGCGACTGCAGTGGGCTTCAACGCGGTGGCATCGGGCCAGAACAGCGCGGCCTTCGGCCAGAATGCACAGGCGACTGGACCTGGATCAGTGGCAGTTGGCGGCAACGCAGTGGATGAAGAAGGCAACGCGCTGATCACCAGCGGCGGGGCGCCAGTCGACACCGGCGCAACCAGCGCGGGTGTGGGTGGTACCGCCCTGGGCGCGAGCGCGCAGGCCGATGGATTCGCGGCCACCGCAGCGGGCCTGGGCGCGTATGCCGAAGGTGCGCAATCCGCGGCATTCGGTGCAGTGGCCAATGCCATTGGCGACTACTCGACAGCGGTGGGTACCCAGAGCACTGCGACCGGCACCAGCAGCGTGGCAGTGGGCGGGCCTGCTGACCTCATTCCGGGCCTTGGTTTCTTCGTCAGCACGCAGGCCACGGGCGAAAGTTCGGCGGCCTTCGGCGCGGGCGCAATCGCGGCGGGTGACTACAGTACGGCCAACGGCACGTTGACCGAAGCGTCCGGGTTGGAAAGCACGGCGCTGGGTTACTTCGCTTATGCGCCGGGCGACTTCGCCAGCGCGTTGGGCGCCGAATCCTGGGCCAGTGGTGCAAACAGCACCGCGGTTGGTTTCTATAGCACCGCACGCGGCCAGGACTCGGTGGCGATGGGTTCCGGTTCGCTGGCCAGCGCAGCCTCTTCCACCGCTATCGGTGGACAGCGACTGCTCGTTGATGAGGACGGCGAGCCGGTACTGGATGAAGACGGCGGGTTGCAATACGTTGCCACCGAAGCCACGGCCGAAGATGCGACCGCACTGGGTGCTGGTGCCGTGGCCAGCGCGGCGGGCGCGACGGTGGTCGGCGCAGGTGCCGAGTCGAGTGGCGCCTATGCGACTGCGCTTGGAACGCAGGCCAGTGCGTCCAGCACGCAGGCGACCGCTGTGGGCTTCAACAGCAACGCCGCCGGATTGGCATCGACCACAGTCGGCAGCTTCAGCAGTGCGGGCGGTGAT
This sequence comes from Pseudoxanthomonas sp., assembly GCA_040005195.1. Taxonomy (GTDB): domain Bacteria; phylum Pseudomonadota; class Gammaproteobacteria; order Xanthomonadales; family Xanthomonadaceae; genus Pseudoxanthomonas_A. The sequence continues at coordinate 6,705 of JBDTZK010000026.1, read as the reverse complement.
TTTGCATCCGCATTCGGCTACGGCGCGGATGCTGCCGGTATTGGTGCGACTGCCGTCGGCGAGGGGGCTGCCGCGAGCGGTGAAGAAAGCACGGCAGTGGGCGGTACCACTTTTTCCGGCTTGATCAATACGCGTGCCACCGGGACCGGTGGTTCGGCGTTCGGCAATGGGGCTTGGGCGACCGGAGAGTACGCCACCGCCATTGGCCACAACAGCTATGCCGATGGCGATGACAGCGTTGCACTGGGCGTCAACTCGTCCGCAGCTGCGAGCAACAGCGTCGCCATCGGGGCGAACTCGTCAAACGACCGCGCCAATACGGTTTCCATGGGCGATGTTGGCAACGAACGCCAGGTCACCCACGTGGCGGCGGGTAGCGAAAACACCGATGCAGTGAACGTGGCGCAGTTGAATGAGGTGGCCGACACGGCCAATGCCACGAGCAAATACTTCCAGGCTTCGGGCAGCGACGACAGTGATGCCGGCGCCTATGTGGAAGGTGACAACGCCACGGCAGCGGGCGAGGCGACCAACGCGATTGGTGATGGTGCCTCGGCCTTCGGCAGTGGTGTCAACGCCATCGGCATCAACGCCACGGCATTCGGGTTCAATGCCTTGGCCAGTGCAGACAACGCGTTCGCCGCAGGGGCCAACAGTCAGGCCACTGGCGAATACGCCACCGCAGTCGGTGCCGAAAGTGAAGCCAGTGGTTTCCTTGCGACCGCCACCGGTTCGGCCGCCATCGCCAGCGGCGATGGCGGCGTGGCGACGGGTTCGCTCAGCGAGGCTTCGGGCGAGGAATCGACGGCGAACGGTTTCTTCAGCAGCGCATCCGGCGATGCCTCGACCGCACTGGGTGCCGAAAGTACGGCTTCGGGAATCGAATCCACCGCGGCCGGTTTCCTCAGCACGGCGTCCGGTGCGGGTTCCACTGCACTGGGCGCAGAGAGTATTGCCAGCGGTGATTATTCGACGGCAGCAGGCCTGAGCGCGACTGCATCGGGTACCAGCAGCGTGGCGCTGGGCGAGTTCAGTATCGCCAGCGGCGAAGAAAGCGTGGTGGTCGGTGGAACGGCATTCGGTTTCATTTCCGCCTCAGCGCTGGGTGATGCCGCAACCGCACTTGGTGCGGGCGCGACGGCCAATGGTGAATACAGCACTTCCCTGGGATGGATCAGCAGCGCGGATGGCGAGGGTGCCACCACACTGGGTGCGGCTTCGTGGGCGGAAGCGGATGACTCCACCGCCTTGGGTTACGGGTCGTACGCGTCGGCTGACAACAGTGTTGCACTGGGCGCCGGTTCGATCGCCGATCGTGAAAACACGGTCTCCGTAGGCGATGAAAACAATGAGCGCCAGATCACCCACGTGGCGGCTGGTAGTGAAGACACCGACGCGGTGAACCTGGCGCAGTTGAATGAAGCCACGGCCGACAGCAAGTATTTCCAGGCCACGGGCGGCGGCCAGGCATATGCATTGGGGCAGGACGCCACGGCGTCGGGTTCGGATGCAGCGGCCGAAGGTGACTATTCGACGGCCATGGGTGCAAGCAGTTCGGCCATCGGCCAGGGCAGCGCTGCCTTTGGCAGTGGGGCTGTCGCCTATGCCGGCAATGCCACCGCAGTGGGTTTCAATTCCACGGCGACCTCCGACTCGGCCACGGCCATCGGCGGTTCGCTGTATCTGGAAGATCCCGATACCGGTGAGGTGTTGCTGGACGCCACTACCACCGCATCGGAGTTTGGCGCCACCGCGCTGGGTGCCGGCGCACAGGCGACCGGTTTCCTGAGTACGGCCAGCGGCGCCAACGCGCAAGCGGGTGGTTTGCAGTCCACCGCCAATGGTTACGGCAGCGTGGCGTCAGCTGATTACTCCACGGCAGTAGGTGCCTTCAGCGAAGCCTCCGCTTCAGGCACCGCCGCAATGGGCTATGGGGCGTTGGCTACCGAAGCCAGCGCCACTTCATTGGGTTATTTCTCCGAAGCCAGTGCTGCCAATGCCACCGCAGTGGGCAACAACGCGCTGGCGACCGGCGCCAATGGCACGGCCATAGGCCACTACGCATGGGCCACTGGCGCCAACAGCACGTCACTCGGCCAGTTTGCCTGGGCGACTGGACCCGGAACCACGGCCGTGGGCCAGGACTCATACGCCTCGGCAAGCAACAGCACGGCGTTGGGTCTGGCGTCTTATGCGAGTGCGGCCAACAGCGTTGCATTGGGTGCGAACTCGCTGGCCAATCGTGCCAATACGGTGTCGGTCGGCACTGCGGCTTCCCAGCGGCAGATCGTCAACGTGGCCGCCGGTACACAAGGCAATGATGCGGTGAACTTGAACCAGTTGAATGCGGTTGCAGGCGTGGCCGCCAATACCAACCGGTACTTCACCGCCACCGGCGCCAATGCCGCGACCGCGACCGGCACTGAAGCACTGGCGTCCGGTTCCGGTGCCAATGCCAGCGGTAACCGCAGCACGGCGGTGGGTACGGCCAGCGTGGCCAACACCACCGGTGCCACCGCAGTGGGTGCCGATGCCTCCGCGCGTGCCAACAACAGCACCGCGCTGGGTCGGCAGACCTCGATCACGGCGGTCAACGGTGTCGCGATCGGTTACACGGCCTTCGCCAGTAATGGGGCCAACGGCATTGCGATGGGCTTCAACGCGGGAGTGTCGGGAATCGATGCCATCGCGGTGGGCTCACGCTCGCGCGCTACGGCGGCCAATGCGCTGGCAGTAGGCAACAACGCAGCAGCCAGTGCGGCGGGTTCGGTCGCGTTGGGTTCGGGCAGCAGCGCTACTGCGGCCAACAGTGTCGCGCTGGGATCGGCTTCGATTGCCAACCGCGCCAATACGGTTTCGGTAGGGTCCGTGGGCAGCGAACGCCAGATCACCAATGTCGCTGCAGGGACCGCCGACACCGATGCGGCGAACGTAGGCCAGCTCAACCAGATCACGGGTGACCTGGGCGATCTTGCGGCGGAGGCGGTCAGCTATGACGATGAAACCAAGGACACGCTGACACTGGAAGGTGTCAATGGCACTGCCGTCACCAACGTCGCCAATGGTGCCATTGCCAGCGGCAGCCTGGATGCGGTGAACGGCGGGCAGTTGTTCGGTTCGCTCGACAGCATCGCCACCGCCTTGGGCGGCGGCACGTACGTAGGCGCGACAGGCGGACTGGTCGGCACCACTTTCATGATCCAGGGTGGCAGCTATTCCAACGTGGCCGATGCCTTCTCCGCGTTGGACACCGTAGTCACTTCCATCGAAGGTCGTCTGGTCACGCTGGAAACAGCGCCCGCTTCAGGTGCCCCCACTGCAGGCGCTGCGGCTACCAGTGAGACAGCCCCGGCGGCGGACGCAAGCACGGCGGTCGCGAGTGCTGACACAACGGTAGAGTCCGGTACCGCAACCAGCGACAGCAGCGACACCGCTGCCACGTCCAGGACTGCCGTGGGCCAGGCAGCGACGGCCGTGGAGGAAAATCCGCTGGCACCAGCGCAAAGTTCCGTGGCTGCGCGTGCGGATGCGGTTTCGATGGGCGGCGCGGAGGGTGAGCGCATTGTGTCCAACGTGGCAAACGGCAGCCAGGCAACCGATGCAAGCAACGTGGGTCAGATGCAGGCAGCCGATGCGGCCACGCTGGATTCCGCCAATGCCTACACCGATTCGACGGCGACGCAGACCTTGACCTCGGCCAACGCCTATACCGACACGCGGTTCGCAGCCATGGATGACAACTTCGAGAACTTCCGTACCGAAACCGACCGCCGATTCCTCGACCAGGACCGTCGTATCGACCGCCAGGGTGCCATGAGCTCGGCGATGCTCAACATGGCGACCAGTACCGCCGGCATACGCACGGACAACCGCGTGGGCGTGGGCGTCGGTTTCCAGGGCGGCGAGAAAGCGCTTTCGATCGGCTACCAGCGCGCATTGAGTGACCGGGCCACGATCACCATTGGTGGTGCGCTGAGTGGTGACGAGAAGTCTGTCGGCGTTGGTGCGGGTTTCGGCTGGTAACTGAGGCAAAACGCCTGTTGCCCGATGTGGGCAGCAGGCACCCTTCGGGCCGCCCCCGCGTGTCCGGCAGAAAACTGGCTGGGCCGGCCAATCGACTGCGTTCGCAGCATCACTGTCAAACATGGCCTTTCAACTTCGTTTCAACTTCCCTGAGGATTGCAAACTGATGAAGAAAAACACACTCGGACTGGCCGTAGCGACGGCCATGCTTCTGTCTTCGGCAGCCATCACACCGGCGCTGGCGGCGGGTCCCGCACAGGCCCGGATTATCGATAAGCCCGGACATGCGCAGCCGGCTTCTGTCGGAACCAATCGTCTGATCGTCAAGTACAGGGAGGGCAGTGCGGGCGCGAGAAACGTGGCCGGGAAGCTGACCACGGTGCGCCAGGCAGCCAGCCGGATCGGCCTGCGCCAGAGTGCAGCCACGGGCGGCAAGATCGCAGTGCCATTGAGTGTCGGCCATGTACGCAAGCTGGGGCTTGGCGCTGATGCGCTGCAACTGTCGCGCGGTTTGAACGCGGCTGAAACCAGCGCCCTGCTGGCCGAGCTGCGTGCGGACGCCTCAGTGGAATACGTCCAGGTTGATCGCATGATGCGTGCAGTGGAGAATCTTTCTGCACCGGCGTCGATGACCGCGATGCTGGCTGCCGCCGGCACCAAGACCGCGCCGCAGGCAGTGCCCACCGATCCGAGTTATGCCACTTACCAGTGGCATTTCTTCAATCCCAACGGTGGCATCAATGCGCCGGCCGCGTGGGACATATCCACCGGCACGGGCACCGTGGTCGCGGTGCTGGATACCGGCATCCTGCCCAACCATGTGGACCTGGCCAACGGCAGCCACCTCCTGCCTGGCTATGACTTCATCACCGACGCCTTTGTGTCCCGTCGTCCTACCGACGACCGGGTGCCGGGCGCGCAGGATTACGGTGACTGGAATCCGGTCGCAGGCGAATGCGGTGCCGGTTCGACGGTGCAGGACAGCTCGTGGCACGGTTCGCACACCGCCGGCACGGTCGGCGAGTTGACCAACAATGGGCGCGGTGGCGCGGGCGTGGCCTATAACGCGCAGATCCTGCCGGTTCGCGTATTGGGTCGCTGTGGTGGCTACACCTCCGATATCGCCGATGCCATCGCATGGGCGTCGGGTGCGCCGATTGCCGGCGTCCCCGACAATGCCAATCCAGCCGAAGTCATCAACCTCAGCCTGGGCGGTGGCGGCGCCTGCGAAGCGTACGAGCAGGCGGCCATCAACACGGCCGTCGCCAATGGCAGCGTGGTGGTGATCTCTGCAGGCAACTCGAACGCCAACAGCTCGGGTTACTCGCCGGGCAATTGCCAGAACGTGATCACCGTGGGCGCATCACGCATCACCGGTGGCCGTGCGTGGTACTCGAACTACGGTGCGAACGTCGACATCGCTGGCCCTGGCGGCGGTGGCGCTGACGATGCCGGCAACGGCGGATGGGACGGCTACGTGTTCTCCACCGGTTGGGATGGCACGACTACGCCTGAATCCGGCGCGGGCGTGTACATCTATGCCGGCATGGCGGGTACGTCGATGTCAGCGCCGCATGTCAGCGCCGTGGCTGCCCTGGTGCAGAGCGCACTGATCGAAGATGGCAGGGATCCCCTGACACCCGCAGCCATGGAAGCCCTGCTGAAGCAAACTGCCCGGCCGTTCCCAGTGGTTATTCCTTCCGGCACCCCGATTGGCAGCGGCATCGTCGATGCCAGGGCCGCGCTGGAAAAGGCGCTGGAAGTGCCGTGCGATCCGGCGACCGAGGTCTGCGGGCCCGTCGCCACGCCGCTGCTCAACAAGGTCAACGTGACCAACCTGTCGGGCTCAGCGGGTAGCGAGAAGCTGTACAGCTTCACCGCCACTGCAGGCAGCGTGCTGAGCATCATGACGCTGGGTGGCAGCGGCAACGTGTCGTTGTACGTGAGCTTCGACGAGGAACCCACCGCTACCGACAATGACTTCAGGTCCACGCGGCCGGGCAACAGTGAAACCGTACGCATTACTGCTCCGCAGGCAGGCACCTACTACGTCAAACTGGTCGGCACCGCGGCATACAGCGGCGTTACCCTGGTAGCGCGCCAGTAATAGCCCTCTGCACGGTACGAAGGCAGTACAGGAACCCCGGCGTCTGCCGGGGTTCCTGCTTGTGGGCTTTCCGCCAAGCATGAATTCCACTGCATCGGGGCTGATAGAGTGTGCTCCGGTTCCCCCCGGAGCACCGCGTGAACGCAGTGATTTCCCCCGACATCGCAATGGTTCCCGGTTGGGACAATGCCGACGAACGCATAGTCGCGTCCCTGCTGGAAAAAGGGCGGCTGAAAGAAACCGACCTGGTCCGCGCGCGGCGCCTGCAGGAAGAAGCCGGCGGCAGCCTGTTGTCGTTGCTGGCGCGGCTGGGGCTGGTGTCCGAACGCGACCATGCCGAAACCTGCGCCGAGGTCCTGGACCTGTCCCTGATCAGCCTCAAGCAAGTGCCCGAGTTGCCGCCGGAAATAATGCCGGACGCGCAACCGCTGTCGGTTCGTTTCCTGCGCCAATTCCATGTCTGCCTGTTGGGCGAAAGCGAGGGCCGGCTTGATCTGTGGATGGCCGACCCCTACGAGCGTTATCCGGTCGAGGCGGTGGAACTGGCGATGGGGTTGCCGGTGCGCCCCTGGGTG
>JBDTZK010000363.1:0-3242 GCA_040005195.1 Pseudoxanthomonas sp. | reverse complement strand
GTGGCTGCTGTGGGTGCTGGGCAAGCAGCGCGGCGTGGATGCGATCGGCCTGGCACTGGTCGGATTGGTATTGCTGGCGATGGGACTGTGGTGGTTCCAGCGCCTGCGCCTGCAGGTGGCGCCCGTACGTCGCACACTGGCTTTGCTCGTCGTGCTGCTGTCGCTGGTGCCATTATGGAAAGTGCATGCCATCAAGCCGCAAACAGGGCAGCAGGCAGCCCAGGAGAACGTGGCGGCCTATTCGGCCAGCGCACTCGCAGCATTGCGTGCCGAAGGTCGAGTGGTCTTCGTCGACATGACCGCCGACTGGTGCGTGACCTGCAAAGCCAATGAAAAGGCGGTGCTGGACCGCGATGAATTCCGTGCCTCGATGCAACAGGCCAATGCCGTCTTCATGCAGGGCGACTGGACCAACGTGGATCCGGCGATCACTGAATTCCTGGACACGCACAAGGCCGTTGGCGTACCGCTGTACGTGGTGTTCCCGGCGGCAGGTGGCGAAGGCGAAGTGCTGCCGACCGTGCTGACCCAGACGATAGTGGCTGACGCGCTGGCGCGCGCAGCCCGATGAAATCCTCTACCTCACGGGTGTTACTGGCCGCCGTAGTGGCCGGGGCGCTCGGCATACTCGCCAGCGTGTGGTCGGGTGGCGGGCCATTGATTCGCACCGAGCGCGGACAACGCGCCTTGCAGGCGGCCATGAATACGTCGGCGCCAGCGCCACCGCCGGGCGTGACGCCTGCAAGCCCCGGCGATGCCATGCCAACGATCCACCTGCCTGACTTGCAGGGAAAAACCCGAACGCTACCGGGCGACTACCAGGGCCGCCGCTTTCTGATCAACGTCTGGGCCAGCTGGTGCGGGCCCTGTATCGAGGAAATGCCGGAACTGGATCGCTACGCCCGCGCGCAGGGCAAGACCGGCACCCAGGTCATCGGGCTGGCGCTGGACGGTCCCGGGGCCATTCAGGATTTCCTGAACCACGTACCGGTGTCGTACCTCGTTCTCATCGACACACCCGGGCCTGCCGATGCCAGCGTCTGGCTTGGCAATCGAAAAGGTGTGCTGCCTTATTCGGTGCTGGTGCACGCCAATGGCAGGATCGTGAAACAGAAAGTAGGACCGTTTGCCGCCGGTGAGATCGAGGGCTGGGCCCAGCCCTAGGCCTTGTGCTGGGCGTGACCCACCAGCCATCACGCATAAATTCAAACAAACGCTTAAGTCGCCAGTAACTTCTGCGAACTGGACAGCATTGGCATCTTCAAGCAGACTGCCGCGCTTCCGCTGGAGTCCCGATGGCAAAGCTGCTCGTCCTGCATGGCCCGAACCTCAACCTGCTCGGCACCCGCGAGCCGGAAGTCTATGGCCGCACCACCCTGGCCGAGATCGATGCCTCCTTGTCGGCGCAGGCCGCCACCGCAGGCCACCTGCTCGACAGCCTGCAGTCGAATGCGGAACACGTGCTGGTCGACCGCATCCAGGCCGCCCGTGACGACGGCACCGTCTTCATCCTGATCAATCCGGCTGCCTTCACCCACACCTCCGTCGCCCTGCGCGATGCGCTGGCCGCCGTCGCCCTGCCCTTCATCGAGATCCACCTGTCCAACCCGCATACCCGCGAGGCATTCCGCCACCACAGTTATTTCAGTGACCTGGCCGTGGGCGTGGTCTGCGGCTTCGGCGCCGACAGCTACCGCTACGCCATGGACGCTGCGATCACCCGGCTTTCCGCCTGAACCCTTTCTTTTCCGACCCGCACCGTCACCGGCGCGGGCATCCAACCACAGAGGCCACCATGGACCTGCGCAAGATCAAGAAACTCATCGACCTGCTGGAAGAATCCAACCTCGCCGAAATCGAGATCAAGGAAGGCGAAGAATCCGTGCGCCTGGCGCGCGTGCCCAAGGGCCATTACGCCCCGCAGCCGCAGATGTACGCCGCCGCACCCATGGAACAGCGCGCCGCGCCCATGCCGATGTCCTCGCCCACCGAGTCGGCGACCGGCGGCAGCGCCAAGCCAACCGGCAACGACCAGCCCGAAGGCCACGTGATGCGCGCGCCGATGGTTGGCACCTTCTACACCTCGCCTTCGCCGGACAAGCCCGCGTTCGCCAGCATCGGCCAGTCGGTCAAGGCCGGCGAGACCCTGGCGATCATCGAGGCGATGAAAATGTTCAACCCGATCGAAGCAGACGTCTCCGGCACCCTGCTGGCGGTGCTGACCGAAAGCGGTTCGCCGGTCGAGTTTGACCAGCCATTGTTCGTGATCGGTTGAGTGGGAACCCGCAGCGGCGCTGCCGCCTGCCCGCGAACACGACCTCTTCCAAGGACATGAACCATGCTTGATAAAGTAGTAATCGCCAATCGTGGCGAGATCGCGCTGCGCATCCTGCGCGCCTGCCACACTTTGGGTATCCGCACGGTGGCCGTGCATTCCACGGTCGACCGCAACCTCAAGCACGTGGCCATGGCCGATGAATCGGTGTGCATTGGCCCGGCGCCCTCCACCGACAGTTACTTGAACGTGCCGGCGATCATTGCTGCCGCCGAAGTCACCGACGCCCAAGCCATCCATCCGGGCTACGGCTTCCTCAGCGAGAATGCCGACTTTGCAGAACGCGTCGAACAATCCGGCTTCGTCTTCATCGGCCCGAAGGCAGACACCATCCGCCTGATGGGCGACAAAGTCGAAGCGATCCGCGCGATGAAGGCCGCCGGCGTGCCGTGCGTGCCGGGTTCCGGCGGCCCGCTTGATGACGACATCGTCACCAACACCAAGATCGCGCGCGAGATCGGCTATCCGGTAATCATCAAGGCCGCCGGCGGTGGCGGCGGCCGTGGCATGCGCGTGGTGCATGCCGAAGGCGCGCTCAACAGCGCCATCAGTACGACCAAGGCCGAAGCGAAGGCAGCTTTCAGCAACGACCAGGTCTACATGGAGAAATTCCTGGAGAATCCGCGACACGTGGAAATCCAGGTGCTGGCCGATGGTCAGGGCGGCGCGATCCACCTGGGCGAACGCGACTGCTCCATGCAGCGCCGCCACCAGAAAGTCGTCGAGGAAGCGCCCGCCCCCGGCATCAGCGAAGAGCAGCGCAACGAGATCGGCAAGGTCTGCGTGGATGCCTGCCTGCGTATCGGCTATCGGGGCGCGGGCACGTTCGAGTTCCTGTACGAGGACGGCCGTTTCTACTTCATCGAAATGAACACCCGCATCCAGGTCGAGCATCCGGTGACCGAAC
>JBDTZK010000362.1:0-3242 GCA_040005195.1 Pseudoxanthomonas sp. | reverse complement strand
GATCAGCCTGGGCAAGGACGGCCAGGTCGGCGGCGAGAGCTACGACGCCGACCTCAAGTTCGAGTAGTCATCGGATGAGGTCGGTCCACCTGCGCAACAACCTGGTGGGCAGACGGCGTCCGGTACAGGGCGTGTCCCTGCTGGAAATGTTGCTGGTGGTCGCGTTGATCGCCATCGCGGCCATGATCGCGGCGGCGATATTTACCGGCGGCCTTGCCGGCATGCAACTGCGATCGAGCTCCAAGGAAATCGCCGCACAACTGCGCTACACGCGTGCGCAGGCCATCGCTACCGGCGCGCCGCAGGCGTTCGTGATCCAGCCCGGTTCGCATCGCTGGCAGGGTGCCAACGAACGCCATGGTGAAGTGCCATCGTCGTTGCGGGTGGAGTTCACCGGCGCGCGACAGGTGCAGGCAGCGCCTGGTGCGGGCAGCATCGTGTTCTTTCCCGATGGTGCGTCCACCGGCGGTCGCGTGCAGTTGAGTGCGAAGCAGGCCGCATGGCGGATCGATGTGGCGTGGCTGACCGGCGAAGTAAGACTGGCACGCGCGCCGGCGGGCAGCACCGCACCATGACGTCGACGCGCCGCGCACGGCATGCAGGCCATTTCCCGCGTTCCGGGAAAAGACGTGCGCGTGGCTTCACCTTGATCGAAGTCATCATCGCCTTCGCCTTGCTGGCCTTGGCGCTGACGCTGCTGCTGGGCTCTTTGTCCGGTGCCGCGCGACAGGTGCGCAATGCCGACGATGCGGGTCGTGCCACATTGCATGCGCAATCTCTGCTTGCCCAATTGGGAGTAGGCGATGCCTTGCGGCCCGACACGCAGCAGGGCGTGTTCGAGCAGGGCCGCTATCGTTGGGCACTCGACATCAAGCCTTATGTGGATCCGCCGAACGTGGCGATCCTGAAGCCGCGCGTGCTTGAGGGCAATGCGCCGCGCCTGCTGCAGGTGCAGTTGTCGGTGGCATGGGGCGACGACCGTGGGCAGAGGCTGCAGTGGCAGACGCTGCGACTGGCCCCGGCCGATATCAATCAGCCGGTACCGGTGCCATGAGGCCGCGCGGTTTCACCCTGATCGAAGTGCTGCTGGCGACGGTATTGCTGGCGGCGGGCCTGGCATTGGCGTTCACCACGTTGCGCTCGGCCACGGCGATGGTGCAGCGGGGTGAAGCGATGGCACAGCGCAACGAGCGCATGCGTGCCGTGGAAGGCTTCCTGCGCCGGCGTATCGCCTCGGCCGAATCCATCGCTTTTGCTTCCGACCGTGACCAGCAACGGCAGTACCGTTTTCTGGGCGAACCTGCGCGCATGCGTTTCGTTTCCGATTTGCCGGATTATCTGGGGCGCGGCGGGCCGTATCTGCACGACTTCGTGATAGACAGCAATGGCGGTCGGTTACTCGCCTCTTTCAGCATGGTGCAGGCGGCACGGCAGGTGCAGGAATCACAAGCGCGTCCTCCCGAAATTCTCGCCGATGATCTCAGGGCTGTGCGCTTCCTCTACCGCGGCCTGGACCAGGACGGCAGGCTGGGCAAATGGCAGGATCGCTGGGCGGCGGCCGACGTGCTGCCGTTGCAGGTCGCGATCGAGATCGAAGCCGCGGATGGGAAGGCATGGCCGGCGATGGTGGTCTCGCTCGCGCAGGGCAGCGGGCAGGCACAAGGGGTCGGCGGCGAAATGGAACCTTTGCCATGAGGCGTGACACGGGTGCGGCCTTGATTCTGGTGCTGTGGCTGATCGCATTGCTCACCGCGCTGATCGGTGCCTTCGCACTGACCGCACGCGTAGAGGCGATGCAGGGCAAGGTGTTGAGCGGCGGCGTGCAGGCCCAGGAGCTGGCGCGTGCAGGCATGGAGTACTCGCTTGTACGTTTGGCCGACAGCGAACCGCGCACACGCTGGCTGCCGGACGGACGCCTGTACCCGTGGCGCTTTGCGGGCGGAGACCTCGAGCTGCGCATTGTCGACGAGACCGGCAAAGTGGACCTCAACCAGGCGGGACAACCCTTGCTGTCTGCGTTGATGCAGGTGCTGGGAACCGAGCGTGCGCGTGCGGAACAGGTGTCGGCAGCCATCCTTGACTGGCGTGATGCCGATTCGCTGACGCAGGTCAACGGCGGCGCGGAAGATCCGGATTATGCCGCGGCGGGGCTGGCGTACGGGGCCAAGGATGCACCGTTCGAAACGGTGGCCGAGGTAGAGCAGGTGCTTGGCATGGACCCGGTTCTCTATGCGCGACTCGAACCCTACCTGACCCTGTACAGCGGTCGCGGCGAACCCGATCCCACGTATGCGCAAGCCCCTGTGCTGGCTGCGATGGGACTCGATCCCGCGCTTTATCTTGCGCAGCGCGCTCAGCCCTCTGCGACAGCCGCCACGGCGCAACTCGTGGGCGGCGGCAGCGGCACGTATAGTATCGAGAGCCGCGCGCGGCTGAATGATGGCCGGATTGCGGTACTGCGCACGGTGATACGTACGGGTGCAGGCCCGATTCCGGGATCGGTCTACACCGCGTTGCGCTGGCAGCAAGGAACCGCACTTCAATGACGACCACGCAGGAAAATCCGTCTCGCCTTCAGGGCGTCCGCCGCTACAGCGTGGGCACGGGCAACTTTCTGGCGTGGTGGAAAGAATCCTTGCTGTCGTGGGTGCCACTGCGCTGGCGCGTGATCTTCGGTCTGGTGCGCAATCGCCTGTTGCTGTCGCAGGTGGGCGAACAGCTGCGGCTGCAGGTTGAGGATGACAACGGCCTGCACGAGATCGCGCTGTTGCCCCTGCCGCTGGACACGCTGCAACTGGACGCCGTGCTGGGCAACCGGACCAGCAAGTTGCCGCGCTGGCTGCTGTTGCCAGTGGGCGGCGCATTGCAACGTCGCATGCTGCTGCCGGCCGCCGCGGCTGATCGCCTGCGTGACGTGGTGCGTTTCGAAGTCGACCGCCAGACGCCCTTCACCGCGGACAGCGTGCGTTTCGACGCACGGGTGGTGGGTCGGCGCGCGGACGGCCAACTGGACGCCGAACTGGTGGTGCTTCCCCGCATCCGCTTCGATGCGGCTTTGACGGGGTTGGGGAGCCTGGCGGGTTCACTGTCGGGCGTCGATGCCAGCGATGCCAGTGGCCTGCCACTTGGTGTAAACCTGCTGCCGGCCGAGCTGCGCCGGCGGCGTCATGATCCTTCGTTGACCTGGAAGTGGACGTTGGCCGCCACTGCCTTCGCGCGGAGCTCGGTTCCGGGCCTGGGTG
>JBDTZK010000025.1:0-10968 GCA_040005195.1 Pseudoxanthomonas sp. | reverse complement strand
ATTGAGCAGCGGCGCCACCAGCACGTGCACGCGCTCGCGAAACGCGCGCGCCTGTGGCGTGTCGGCGGCGAGCGTCTCGACGAATCCCAGCAATGCCCGGGTGCCCGTGTTCTCGGGCGGATGCTGGCGCCCTAGCACCAGCACCACCGGCGCTTGCACGCCTGCGCCGAACTCGAACAATTGCAGCGGCCGACCCTGCACTGACGTGCCGAACGTCTGGGGCTGGGCGTCAACCTGTGCCGCGAACCGTGCCGACCAGGCAGCGAAGTCCTCGGGCAGGAACGGCGGCTGCGCAAACACACGCAATTCCCCCGCCTCGAGCTGCAACTGCAGGCGTGCGTTGCCCTCGGCATCGACCACGAAAGATTGCGCGTCCGCTTCCTGCCAGGTGCGCCCGTCGCGGCTGAGCTTGGGCACGTAGCGATGGCGGAACTGATGCGGGTAAGTGAACTGCAGCTCCAGCGCGCGCGGCGCATCACTGTGAATGCGGAAGCCGTACCACGGGCTTGGATTGATGGGGTAGGTTTCCGGCGCGATATTGACGCGGTAGACGCCGTTGCCAACACGCTCGACGGCGGACAGGCGCGCCGCTGGCAGCTGGTTGTCGAAGCGGATGCCGTCACTGTCAAAGCGCCATTCGCGGCGCTCCTGTAGGGCCACTGCACCGGCAGCAGGGACCGCAACGACCGCTGCAGAGGTGGGCGGGCCGGACTGGGGTTGCTGGGCCAGACAGGCCGTCAGCAACAATGCTGTTACGGATGCCGTCAGTGCAGTCTTCCAAAGGATGAAGCGCATCGGTGGCTGCTCGAATCGCGTTTCGATCATGGTGATGCTCCAGTTCAATTTGTGCATACGGGACCTTGTGACGTCATGGGAAACGCATCCCAGACGTGTACACACGAATGCTGACCCGGCCCGTGTTACCCGTGTGGCGAGAAATGGCGATGCCTGCCCATGGCGCTGAAGCAAGTCGGAGGAATCGCACTTATCTGGACAATCTCTCTTGTTGTCGATCAGCGCACGGGAGGGATTCACCCATCGCCCGCGCGCCGGTCGTGGTATCAATCGAACTTCTTGGTCACCCTCAAGTAGTAACCACGCCCGTATGCGTCGTGAAGGCTCGAGTTGAATCCCAGCGCGCTGCTGGGAACAAACGGGGGATCGCGATCTGCGATGTTGCGGACTGTCAGCCGTATAGTCGTGCCAGACAGTAAACCCTCGCGTTGTCCAAAGCCACGCTCGACCCACAGATTCGCGGTCGTCCAACTCGGCACATGGAAATAATTACCGGTATTGGAAACCAGTGACGTCCAATCGGTGCCGGAGATATAACGGACGAACGCACCCACACCCCATCCGTTTTTGCGCCATGAGCTGTCGAAACTGGCGCGCCATTCCGGCTTGCTGTTGATACCCAGCAGGTTTCCTGAATTGCTGACATTGAAGTTGTCATCGATGAGGCCACTCGCCTGCGCGTCGATGATGCTCTGAACGTCTTCAGCGTTATCCTGCGTGGCCTCGATCAGCCTGGCCGCGTTCAAGCTTGCATAGAAGTCGCCAGCGGAACTGCCCTGAAGTCGCCAGGTCGCGCCGAAGTCGATGCCCCGTAGGGTCCTGGGCTGACGATTGACGAAAACATCATCGATGTAATCGACCCTGCCCACCGGGGCCAGACCCGTGCCCTGGAACAGGGCAATGCGGTCTTCATCGGGAGCCAGGCGTACCACCGCAGGGTTGTACGACCCCTGCATGCGCAGCAAATAATCGAGCGCCAATTGGGTGTCGCCGCCGGTGATGCCGATCACGTCTTCCTGCTTGATCTCCCAGTAGTCCGCCGTCAGCGTGAGGCGACCGGCACCTTCGGGAAGGAATTTCGGCTGGAACACCAAACCCGCCGACCAGCTTTCAGAGCTTTCGGGCTTGAGTTCCCGATTGCCGCTGCGCAGCTCGGTGGTGCTGAAGCTCTGACTACAGCGATGCACGCCTGCGATGGTACCCCTTCGGATTTGCGCTTCGCACACGTAGTAGTCGGTGCGGGTGTTGCTGACGGACAGGCCGTCCACGTACAGCTGCATCAGGTTGGGCGCCAGAAAGCTCTGCGACCAGTTGGCACGGAACATCAAGCCATCGAAGATGTCCCACGCCAGCGCTACCTTGGGCTTGGTGACGCCGCCGAAGTCGGAGTAATGCTCGTAGCGGCCCGCGATCTGCAGGTCAAGCGCGCGCACCAGCGGGATGTCCATCTCGCGCGACACCAGTGGTACGGCAAACTCTGCGTACAGCGAACCGACCTGACGGTCACCGGCGGTGTCTCCTGCCAAGCTTGCGCCTGCCACGTTGCTGGTCGGCACCCCGGTCAACGGATTGATGTAGTTGATCGTGCCGTCCATGTTCGCGTCGCGGTCGTCGAGCAAGGATTCGCGCCGCCACTCGCCGCCGAACGCCACGCCAACCTGACCCGCGGGCAGGCTGAACAGGTCCTCGCGCACGAAGCGCGTGTCGAGTTGGAAGAGGGTGCTCTTGCTCCGTCGCGAAACCGGCTTGGTGAAGTAGTCGATCGCCTTCTGGTTACGGGCCGGATCCAGCGGTGCGGACCAATCATCCAGGTTGCCACCCCAGAACGGGTTGTAGGCATCAGGGGTGTTCCAGGACAAGGCTTCCTGGAACAGGGTGTTGTCGATGACATTGGTGGTGTCAACGGTTTTCGCCGCCGAATACAGGACCGCGCTTTCCCAGTCGAAGCCGAAGAGCATGCCACGCACGCCGGCAAGCACGCGGAAAGAATCGTCATCCACTTTGTAGTTGTTTCTGACGTCGGTCGCACGGTAGTTGTTCAGGCGGATGTCCAGTCCTCCGACCGGCGCATTGATGCCGGCCAGGCGATAGGGATTGAGCGAGCCATCGGCACGGTACATCGCGCCAAACGGGTTGTAGTAATTGTTCCTGGAAACGATCTGCGGTGCCGCCGACAGGAATGACAACTGCTCGCGTCGCCCGATGTACCTGGAGCGGTACGCGGCCAGCTCACCAAAGGCCACGAAGTTGTCGTTGAGGTCATGCTCGATCGTGCCGAACACATTTGCGCGATCCACCTCACCCAGGATGTCGCGCGTATCGCTGCTGGAGAAGCGCTGCGGCCGGTGGATGGTAGCGTCCTGCGTACCGGTCACCAGGCAGACGTCGCTATTGAGCGCCGCATTACACCCGTGAAACCCTACTGGATCGACATGGAAGTAGCCGCCGGTACTGGTAATCAGTGCGTTGTTGGCACCCCGCACCGGGACGCCGTTGACCGTCTGGAATCCACCCCACGCAGTGACGCTGGATCGAGGATCCAGCGCAGTCACACCCTCGAAGTCTGTGCCATCAAACAGCGGAATACGCGCCTGGTTTGCAGAGTATTCGCGCGCAGATGCAGGCAGGTTGCTGCGGTGTGTCCATCCACCCAGCAACGTGGCGCGGGTACGACCATCGTTGAACCATTCTCCGGCCTTGAAGTTGATATTTCCCTGGCGCAGCTCGACGTCCTCGGAGCCACCGTATTCCGCCTGCATTTGAAAGCCCTGGAAATGGGTGTCCATGATCACGTTCATCACCCCCGCAACCGCATCGGAGCCGTACAGAGCCGACGCACCCCCCAACAGCAGTTCCGTTCGGCGGATACCGTAAAGCGGGATTGCATTCATGTTGCTGGTTTGGACCGGGACAAGGTTTTCAGTCTGGGTTCCGGGATGCGGAACCATGCGACGGCCGTTGACCATGAGCAAGGTATTGCCACTTCCAAGATCGCGCAGGTTGATGGAGCCAACATCGCCGCGCGCTGCGTTGAGGCCCGCGCCGGCGTCCGTATTGTTGAACATCATCGTGCCAACCTGGGGAATCGCCTGCAGGAGCTCCTCGCCAGAGATCGCGCCTGTTGCCGCAATCGCCTCCTCATCCAGGATCTTCACTGGTGAAGGGCCCTCGATGCGCGTTGATGAAAGCCTGCTTCCCACCACGGTCACAGCATCCAGCTCCTTGACCGTGGGCACAGGCTGTAGCGGCTCCGGCTGAGAGACGGGCTGCTGTGCAAAAGCCATGCTCTGCAGCGTCGCGCCAAGAATTACGCTTAGCAAGGTAGGTTTCATGATGCTTCGGATTCTCATTTTTCCAATCTCCCCAGTTGAAATTTGAAGTAGCGATGTTTTTCTGATGAATACGGCTGAAATCACTTACAAAAAGAACGTTCACGACGAAACTTGTTGAAAAATTTCCGGGTCAGAACCGGGGGGCATGAAATGACTGGCGGCTATCGCCAGATCACGTCAAAAAATTCCTCCCGTGACATGAAATAGAAAGGCATGCTTATGGCCACTTACACCTGATCTCTTCGCGACGCAGGCATCGCGCTTGCCAGAAAAACGATGTCGTGACTCCAGTCGAGCGGCAGATTCGCGATTCTCGAAAATGGATCACTGGATTGCCCCCTTGATCGTTTTGAATACACGATCTGCAGTCATTTCGACGCCTTCGAATCGCGCTGATCGAGCCACCCGTAATAGCTGGTCGCAATCCTGGCGCCCAGGGGAGCGAACTTCCGGAAAGGCATGACGGGAAAGGCCATGTCGTCGAATGGTGTCTCGCCATCCGGCTGCTGCGTGATTTTCCGCACCAGCTTGTCTGCGAAGAACAGGGAACGGGTCACGCCAGACCCGCAGTAACCCCCGATCAACCAGAGCCCATCGACCTCGTTCAAATGCGGCGCGTGATCGCTGGTGTAGGCGATCTTCCCGTTCCACACGAACTCCAGTTCCTCAGGCAGCACGTCTGGATAAATGCGCTGTACCGCAGTTGCTATCTGCTCGCACTGAACGTGCATAGAGGCGTCAGGTCTCGAAATCCTTCCACCGAAGACGAAGCGGGTATGGTCTGGCGACGGCCTTGACCAGATGAAGACACGTCCGCTTTCTCCATGCATGTGCAGATGCGGGGACATTGCCCTGACCCGATCCACTCCAAGGGGACGTGTTGTGGCGACACTGATATCGATCGGGACTATGCGGTTGTTCATCGCTGGGACACGACTGTCCGAATAGCCATTGGTGGCTATGACAACCTGCTGCGCGGATAGCACGCCTTGGGGCGTTGAAATCTGGAACCCGCGACCATGCCTTTCGATCCTGCAGGCAGGCATTTGCTGGCATATCTGAGCGCCTGCGGCTTCGGCAAGTGAGGCGAGGGCGTTCACCAAACGCTTGGGGTGAAGGCCACCATCCATGGGATACAGCACGCCGCCGACGTACGCGTTGGAACCTGTGTGGAGGTGGATTTCGGATGGGCCAACCACTTCGTAGGCCAGGCCCACCGCCTCTTTCAACCGAGCGCACTCGGCAACCATTGCATCGAGATGCGCTTTGCTGCGCGCCCCCCGGATCCTGCCCGTCAATTGGAGGTCGCAATCGATACCATGCTTGTCGAACAGCTCCCGACAGTACGAAAGCGCGTCCACACCGGTGCGCATGATGCTCCTGGTTTTTTCCTCTCCGTATTTCCGCGTCAGGGCGACCATGCCAAGCTCATGAAAGCTGGGGCCGACCATGCCACCGTTCCGTGATGACGCGCCGTAACCGATGCTTCGTTCCTCCAGCACCAGCACCGAAAATCCGTGGCGCGCCAATCCCCAGGCGACGGCAAGCCCCGAGTACCCTGCGCCGATGACAACAACGTCGTACTCGGCACGCAGTGGCAGGTCTTGAGGTACGAAGTCGGGAACACCAAGGTCCCAGTAATTGCTGGAAGCGCTGGCCGATGTCTGGAGGCCGGATTCGTCTCGGAGCCTCATCGCCTATCACCGCCGCGGAAGGCGCCCATAAGGCTGTGGCCTGGCGTCATCGGAAATTGCACAAGAACACTTCTCCGGAAGGTCCATTCGCAAGGTTTGAATGCGCGTCCTTGGTCGTTCATTCGATAATCCGGGTGCGTTCCGTCACCAATGGGCCCAGCGAAATCGATGCTTTCAGGGGGAACCCCCAATCGACCTTTTCGTTGCGCACCCAGACCTGGGCGCCTTCGCTTGAGGGGATAGCGCACACCGCCTGGATGATCAGTCGCTGCGCCTCCTGCCAAAGCTCGATTCGTCGTTGTGGATCGAGCTCCACGCGCGCGGCTTCGATCTGTTTGTCGGCCACGCTGCAATGACTGAAATTGGTTACCGCCGTGGGTGTGCCGACGCTGCTGGAAGAGTGGAAGAACTGGGTCAGGTACACGTCGGCAATCGGGAATCGCGACGCGCCATAAGCCACGACCGGACTGAGATCCTTGCGTATCAGCTGGTGCCACGTGGCATGTTCCGCGGGCTGCAGCGTCACCGTAATCCCGGACTCTTTCAGGTTGGCCTGGAGAATCTGGAGCTCGGCGTAGTAGCCCGGGCTCTGGCTTGCGAGCATGTTGAAGGCAAGGCCATTGGGATACCCCGCCTCGCGCAGTAGTGACCTGGCCTTGGCGGGATTGAATTCGTACCGGGGAACATCGTCTGTATAGCCGAGGTTGTCCGAAGGAACGACAGACCTGGCCGGCCTGGAGAACTCCGCGCCGCGATACTGCGGCAGTCGGTTGGGATCAACGGCATGTGCCAGTGCCTGCCGTACGAGGAGGTTGTCGAACGGCGGCATCTTCGTGTTGACGTGCAGCAGGTTGAGCTCATACGGCTCAAAGATGTCAATCGTCGCGCCCGGCGTCGCCTTCACGTGCCGCAGCCAATTCTGGTCCGCAGAGCCTGCGGCCGCGTCGATCTCACCGGCAAGGAACGCCAGTCCACGTGCTGACGCCGAACTCAGGAAACGGTATTTGATCTTCGTCAGGTACGGCTTGCCACGAAAGTAAGCCTTGTGTGGCAGGAACGTTACCGCGACGCCAGGTTCGATCGCTTCAAACTGGAACGGACCGAACCCGACCGGATTGCGTGCGAAATCGCTTCCCAGGGTTTCGTACGCTTTGCGACTGATGATGAAGCCGCCCGAGTAGTTCGACAGCAATCCCAGGACGCTCGGGACCCGGTATTTCAATTTGATGCGCACGGTGTAGCGATCAATGGCTTCTACTGCATCGAATGCGGCGTAGTCACTCGAGTATGCAGAGCGGTTGGGATCCGCCGACTTCTGCAGGCTGAAGACAACGTCCTCGGCGGTGACCTCGCCATATCCACGCTGCCACTGCACCCCATGGCGCAACTTGAAGGTCCACACCAGGCCGTGGTCGCTCGTACTCCAGCTTTCAGCCAGATCGGGCTCGAGTGTCTCCGCGTCAATAGTGCCCGGCGTGAACCTCACAAGCGAACCGTAGATCCACGCGACCAGCGTTCGATCGGCCGTACCAGAAGCAAAGTGCGGATCCAGGGTGTTGATATCGGTTGCGGAGGATCCGAGTGTCAGTTCGGTTTTCGCGACGGGCGGGGACTCGGGAGCGCACGCTGCACCTGCAAGCAGCATGGTAGCCAGGAAGATTTTCGTGAGCGCGCGACTCATTTTCCCTGCCGACGTGCGTTGTGGACCGTACACAGTGGGCATCTCAGTGTCCGCCAAGTGCAGCGAAAAGAGGCTTGAAGCCGTTGGCCACCAAGCCGTCGAGCGCCGCCAACAGCGCGTCCTGTTTCTCGGCCGCCAGGACCTGTGCAGTGATGCGTCGAAACTTCGCGTGCACCTGCACCCGCGACATCGGGTTGCCGACATCACCCAGCGCTTGCAGCACTGTCATCGTTCTCGGCCCGTCGCCTTGGTCGAGCGTGACGCGGCACGGCGTTTCCGCGGGGAATGACGCTGCGAACTGCTCATGTGTACCCAGGCTGATGCGCCCAGCCAACTCAAGAACGCCAGGATCCAGAAGCAGGGCCGAATCAACCGGCTGCAACGCCTCTTCCCCATACAAGGCGGCAACCGCGCAACTGAAGTAGTAGCTGTACTGACCCCCTTCGAGCGTTGCCGGCGCCCTGGCATTGGACAACCGCAATCCCTGGGGGAAAGTCTCGATACGCAAGTCGATGATCGGCTTGCCCGGCTCACGCAATGCCAGGATCGCGTCGACAGCGGCATGCATATATCGGCAGCATGCATAGGGTTTGAGATAGCACTGCTCGAGCCACCAGGTCGCCCCCAGTCCGGAAAGAAGAACGTCCTGCGAGAACATTGCGTCATCGTCGAGCAGATCGATCGGTCCGGTAGCGCCCGCACGCGCGCGAACAACGGCCGTCAGGCCAGCGACGACCGCCGCCGGTATGCCTTCCTTCACTGAATTCCCGAACCTGGAGCGGGGCAGCATCAACGGCGCTTCGGCGCCGGCGATGGCCAATGCGTGTGCGAGCTGGGAGGTGTCGAGCCCAAGTAGTCGTCCGGCCGCGGCGGCAACACCGAAGCCGACCCAACGCCCGCTGCAATAGGTATCAATGGTGGCCGGCGGGCGTGAAGTCGCCACGCGCAGCGCCACGTCGTAGCCGAGTGCGATGGCATCGAACATGCAGGCATCGCTGGCACCAATCGATTGGCCAACGGCCAGAACGGCCGGGATGATGCCTGCGCCTGGATGCCCTGCCGCACCGCGGTGCCCGTCATCGATATCCAGGGCACTGGCCGCAGCAGCATTGGCCATCGCCGCCCCGGCGATGCTCGATGATTTCCCGGTCAGCCACACGCAAGCGGGACCCTGGCCATAAAGCTCCTCGGACGCAACCCTTGCGGCCATCGAAAGCGCGCCGCTCGACCCGGCTGCCGCGGCTGCAATCAGGTCCGTCACCAGGAGCGCTGCAGTTTCCCGCGCGCTCGATGGCAGCCGTCCTTCCTTGTGGCCTGCGACGAAATCGGCAAGCCTCTCAGTTGCGTGCATGAAACATGATTCCTGGTCGGCGACTATTGATCGGCTTGGCGGATGTAATGGTTGGGTGCGGACATGCTCCATCGCTGCGCAACGGGACGATATCCAGGCGGCTTGATGGGGCTTCGGGGTGGCTCCGCCTGTCCGTCGGGGATCGGTCGCATGCCACGCTGGGCTGGATGTGTGATGGGGATCGCCGACAGCAGGCGCTGGGTATAGCGGTGACCCGGCCTGCCGATCACGTCGTCGCGTGCGCCGATCTCGACGATTTCGCCGACGTACATCACGGCGATACGGTCGCAGATGCGCTCAACGGCTGCCATGTCATGACTGATGAACAGATAGGCGACGCCGAACTCTTTCTGGAGGTCGAGTAACAGCTCCATGATCTGGCGCTTGATCGACACATCAAGCGCAGAGACCGCTTCGTCGGCGATGATGAGTCTGGGAGACATCGCGAGTGCCCTGGCGATGCAGATCCTCTGTCGCTGTCCCCCGGAAAATTCGTGGGGCAGGCTGGTAGAGCGTGCAGGATCCAGCCCTACGCGCTCCATCAACCACTCCATCTTTTCGACAGCCTCAGCGCCTCTGGCAAGGCGATGGACGTGCATCGGTTCGATGATCGCGTCACCGATCGTCTGACGCGCGTTGAGCGAGCCAAATGGATCCTGGAAGATCATCTGCACTTCGCGACGCATACGCGCAAGGCTTTGCGGGTCGTCGTAATCCACGCGCTGGCCCGAGACGCGGACGTCGCCGGAATGTATCGGGGCAAGGTTGATCACAGCCTTGCCGATTGTGGATTTGCCCGAGCCCGATTCACCTACCAGCCCCAGGGTCTCGCCCTTGGCGATAGAGAAGGACACGTCTTCCACGGCATGCACAACGCCCGTGCATCGCCCCAGGAATCCACCGTGAACGGGGAATCGCACAGACAGGTTAGCCACGTCCAGCACAGGCAGCCGATCCGGTTGCGGGCGCGGCAAGCCATCGACGGGAATTGCAGTGACAGTGGCAGCGGACAGTTTACCGGCCACGCTGGGAGCGGCTTCGATCAAGCTGCGAGTGTAGGGATCACGCGGATTGGAGAAGATCCCATGCACCGGACCTCTTTCGAGCACTCGTCCGCTGCGCATGACCAGCACTTCGTCGGCCACTTCCGCGACCACGCCCATGTCGTGCGTGATGAACAACACCGCTGTGCCGCACTCCCGCTGCAGATCCTTCAGGAGCGCAAGGATCTGCGCCTGCACCGTCACATCCAGCGCGGTCGTCGGCTCGTCCGCGATGATGAGGGCCGGGTCGCATGCCAATGCCATCGCGATCATTACCCGCTGGCGCATTCCTCCGGAAAAGGTGTGCGGATAGTGTCGCCTCCGTATCTCCGGGTCCGGAATGCGAACCTTGCGCAGCATCTCGATGACTGCTGCATCAAGCGCGGCACCTTTGAGCCCTCGATGGATTCGGATCGCCTCGGCCAGCTGGTCGCCAATCCGCTGCACGGGATTGAGCGACGTCATCGGCTCCTGGAAGATCATGCTGACCCGGCTGCCACGCACCCGCCGCATCTGCGCGTCCGGCAGCGTGAGCAGTTCGCGTCCTTCCAGGGTGATCGATCCTGTTGCGTGCCCGAGGCGATCAGGCAACAAGCCCATGATGGCCAAAGAGGTGACGCTCTTCCCCGAACCCGATTCGCCGACCAAGGCGAGCGTGCACCCCGGAGCAATGTCGAAACTCAGGTCGTGCACTACCTTGGTGCCCGCAAATGAGATGCTCAAATCCCGAACAGAAATAACGGGCGCATCACTCATCACGAAGCGTCCTTCAACCGGGGATCCACGGCATCGCGCAGGCCATCGCCGATCAGGTTGAACGCAAGCACAAGCAACAAGATCGCCAGGCTGGGCATGATGGCGAGATGGAAGGAGCCCAGGATGTTGTCAAATCCATCGCGCACCATGCCTCCCCATGTCGGTGTCGGCGGCGCGATTCCCAGTCCAATGAAAGCAAGCGACGCCTCGGTGCGCACGGCAGTTGCCATCCACAGCGTCGAGATGACCATCAGCTCGGGAAGGATCGACGGCATGATGTGCCGGAACAGGATGCGCGCCTTGGAGAAGCCCATCG